>DAOTOD010000085.1:0-6206 GCA_035451165.1 Bacteroidales bacterium | reverse complement strand
TTGATCTTTTACTGAAACAATAATTTTTTTGCCATTCCCCATTATAAATTCGTCTACAGAGTTGTCTATAATTTCTTTTATAAGAACATATATGCCATCATCTCTTGAAGAACCATCACCTAAGCGACCTATATACATACCTGGTCTTAGTCTTATGTGTTCTTTCCAGTCTAATGATTTTATGCTGTCTTCATTGTATATTACATAAGCTTCATTCATAAAACCTTATTTTTTACAAAGATAATTGTAAAGTATAAGAAAGAAAAACCATTAGTATATTTTTCTTTTCTATATAAAAGTATATAAAAGAAAAGGAATAATAAAAAATTATAAAGCTCTAGCTACGTTTTTCAGTTTCTTTATAAATTCAGATTTTTTAGCTTCAGAAACGTTTATGTGTGTTCCATCAGTAAGCATTAAATAACCTCCACGTCCTTTTACGTATTGTTTTACAAAATTTAAATTAACAAGATGTTTGCTATGTACTCTACAAAAATTTAGGTCAGAAAGCATTTTTTCGAAATTACTAAGAGTTTTAGAAACCAAAATTTTTCTGTTATTTGTTAAATGGAATAAAGTATAATTATTATCAGCTTCACATCTTATTATTTCATCAATATTGATTACAGAAAAGCCTTCCATAGTGGGTAGTATAATTCTTTCAGGGCGTTTTTTAATAATTTCTTTAAATATGTCGATTCTTTCTGTATTAGTTATTTCACCCTGCTCTCTTAATTTTTTATAACGTTCTACGGCACTAATAAGGTCATTATCATCAATAGGCTTAATAAAGTAATGTAAAGCACTCATTTCAAAAGCTTTAACGGCATATTGATTATAAGCAGTAGTAAAAATAACTTCATATTTTTTAGTTTTGGTTTTTTCAAGTACTTCAAAACCGTCACCATCAGGTAAAGAAATATCTAAAAATACGAGTTTAGGGTCTGTATTTTGGATAGTGCTAATGGCTTCTTTAACATTTTTTGCAGTTCCTATGACTTGTATGTCTTCACAATATTTACCTATAAGGTTTTTAAGAGTATCAAGGCTTTTTTGTTCATCATCAACAATAATAGCCGGAATAAGATTATTATTCATAATATTATATTTAAATGATTATTTTATTTGATTATAGAAAAACTCTTGCTGAATATTTTATTTTCACTTTCTGCATTTAAATAATAAATGCCATTTTTTAAAGCTGTTATATTTATTTTAAATGTATTATTTTCAATAGGTTTATATGGGGCATAAAATATTTGACCTTGTTGATTAGTTATATATATACGTTTAATTTTTATACATTCTTTTAATACTAAATTAATTTCAGATGCAGTAGGTGAGGGATAAACGTTTATATAAGAATTATTATTTTGTTCTTCTTTAATCCCTATTCCACCATATTCAAATTCGAGTTTATCAATCCATAATTTACTGTTAGCGTTAGGGAATTGGTTATAAGAAGAATAAATAGCTATGTTTATTGTATCAGGTGTAGCATTAGGGTTATTATAATTGATATTTACAAAAAATGGTGTATAAGTAGAAGTATTATTATAAGAATAAAATATACCATAACCTATAGTATCTTTTTTTTGTGCAATAAAATTGTATGCAGTAACATATACTAATACTGCCATTGTATCAGTTGATACGGGGTTATATTTAAAATAGCCTTTGAGTTTTGATGGTTTATTAGAGCAAGGTATTCCTCCTATAGGTTGTAATTTTAGATTAATTAAATCAGGTATTAGTTGGCCTAAAGTAGCTATTCCACTTATAGCTCCATACATAGGTATAGATTGTGATTCGATGATAGCTGCATAAGAACCTTCATAGGAATCAGTGGTTTGTTTCATAAAATGTAGTGAATATATTCCTGCTGAAACTGTTGAAGTCCACGAAGCAGCAGTTACACTATCTACCCAGTTTTCAAAATTACCATTGGGTACTAATTGTTGTGATTTTAAGTTTAAACTTATTGTAAATAATGTTAAACTTATTATAAATGCATTTTTCATAGATATTGAATTTTAAATTAAAATTTTTAAGAATAATCTTTTTATACAAAATTAGATTTAAAAAAATTAAAGAAACAAAGTAATAGTAAAAAAAATAAAAAAGCAACAATTATGTAACAAAATTACATATGTTTTATTTTTTAATGTGTATAATGTTATTAAATGCCTTAACTTTACTAGTAATTTTGTAGATCATTAATATATTAATTTGATGGTTTTATTTTTATTAAGTCTGAAATAGTTAAAGATAAATCAAGTAAGATAGCTTTAACATTTCCATTTCTTTCTATATGAAAGATGGCTTTATTAAATTCTTCTTCAAAACTAGTTATATTTAAGGTATTTATATATGCACTTAATTTTACAATAGATTCTAATTGTTGCCCTTCAGCACGAATGTAATTATACAGTCCATAATTTATTGACATGCAATCGCGAATTATTTTTAGTCCAAATGTTAAAAGGTTAATTAGTTGTTCTCTACCTAATTTTGCTATGTTTGATATAAAAGTATTTAAATTAATAAAATTGTTAAAATAACATTGTAACATCCATTCTCTGAAAGTATTAAAAATTTCTGCGGTGTCCTCTTCAGAGTTAATCAAATTTCTTGCTGTACAGTAATTACCATCAGATAGAAATACTATTTGTTTAGCTTTTTCTTTAGAACATTTATATTTTTCTATTAAAGTTTGGTATAAAGTATCGTCGTTTATTTTAGGGATTTTAATAATTTGAGTACGTGACTTTATTGTAGGTAATAATTCTTCTTGATGCTCAGCAATTAATATAAAAATAGTTTTATCAGGTGGTTCTTCTAAGATTTTTAGAATTTTAGGAGCGCCTGAATAATATAGTCGTTCGGCTAACCAGATAATCATTATTTTATATCCTGCTTCGTAAGATGTTAAGTTAAGAATTTTAACTATATCATCGCAATCTTTCACTCTAATATATGCTTGTTTATTTTCAATGCCCATTGCTTCTAGCCATCCTGGCAAATCAACATAAGCATTATTTTTTAAAATAAAATTTCTCCATATGTCTAAAAAATCTTTGCTAGAGGGATCGTTAGTAGTTTTAGTAGGAGCAGTAGGAAATATAAAATGTAAATCAGGATGCGCAAGTTTTGACATTTGAAGACAAGAATGGCATACTCCGCAACTATCATTTTCTTTTGGATTTAAGCAATTTAAGTATTGAGCATAAGTTAAGGCTAAAGCTAATTTTCCGCTACCTGGTGGTCCTAATAATAAAATAGCATGACTAACTTTATTTTTTCTAGCATTATTAATTAATTTATTTTTGATATTTTCTTGACCTATTATATCTTTAAATAACATAACTTAGTATAAATTAGAAATTTGTATTAGTAATATTTTTGTCTTCTGCGAATAATTTTGAAGCTATAAAGTGTCTGTTCATACGAGCTATATTTGTAACTTTTATATTTTTAGGGCATTCAGCTTCACAAGCATACATATTACTGCAATTGCCAAATCCTAATTCATCCATTTTAGATACCATTTTTTTAACTCGTATACTAGCTTCTACTTGTCCTTGAGGTAATAAGGCTAAGTGTGAAACTTTTGCTCCTACAAAAAGCATAGCAGATGCATTAGCACATGCTGCAACACAAGCACCGCATCCTATACAGGAAGCTGCATCCATTGCCATTTCAGCTTTATGTTTAGGAATAGGTATAGCATTAGCATCAGGTACTCCTCCTGAATTTACTGAAATATATCCGCCTGCTTGAATAATTTTATCTAAAGCACTACGATCAACTATAAGATCTTTAATTACAGGAAAAGGTTTTGCTCTCCAAGGTTCTATGTAAATAGTATCTCCATCTTTAAATGATCTCATATGGAGTTGGCAAGTAGTAATACCTTTAACAGGCCCGTGTGGGCGGCCATTAATGTAAAGACTACACATTCCACAAATCCCTTCTCTACAATCGTGGTCAAAAGCTACAGGGTCTTCTCCTTTTTCAATAAGATTTTGATTAAGTACATCTAACATTTCAAAAAATGAACTATCAGGAGAGACATTAGTTACCTTATAAGTAACTAACTTGCCTTTATCTTTTGAATTTTTTTGTCTCCATATTTTAAGGGTAAGATTCATTGTTTTATATTTTTACTATTTATAACTTCTTTGAGAAGGTTTAATAAATTCGAATTTAAGATTTTCTTTTATTAAATCAGGTTTTTGATTATTATTATATTTCCAAGTGCCGACAAAAGCGAAATCTTCATCATTTCGTAAGGCTTCTCCATCAGGAGTTTGATATTCTTCTCGAAAGTGACATCCGCACGATTCTTCTCTTTGTAAAGCATCTAATACCATAAGTTCTGCTAATTCAATAAAGTCAGCTACACGTGCGGCTTTTTCAAGTTCGGGGTTATATTCGTCAATTTTCCCTGGTATTTTTACATTTGAATGGAATTCTTCTTTGAGCTGTGGTAATAATTCTAAGGCTTTTTGTAAATCTTTTTTATTTCTACTCATTCCACAATAATCCCACATAATTTTCCCTAGTTTTTTATGAAAAAAATCAACAGATTTATTACCTTTTACAGAAATTAGTTTGTTTATTCTTTCTTTAACATTTTCGTAAGCTTCTTTAAATTCGGGTAGGTCAGTACTTACTTTAGGAGTATGTATTTCATTAGCCATATAATTGCTTATAGTATAAGGTAGAATGAAGTATCCATCTGCTAATCCTTGCATTAAAGCTGATGCGCCTAATCGGTTTGCTCCGTGGTCAGAGAAATTACATTCTCCTATGGCATATAGGCCTGGTATAGTGGTCATAAGTTCATAGTCGACCCATAGGCCGCCCATTGTATAGTGCACAGCAGGATATATCATCATAGGTGTTTCGTAAGGGTTTTGACCAGTTATTTGTTGGTACATTTGGAAGAGGTTACCATATTTTTCTTCTATAAGCTGTTTCCCTAATCTTTTGATAGCATCTTTAAAATCAAGGAAAACAGCTAATCCTGTTGTTCCAATACCATATCCAGCATCGCATCTTTCTTTAGCAGCTCTAGAAGCCACATCTCTTGGTACTAAATTACCGTAAGCAGGATAACGTCTTTCTAAATAATAGTCGCGTTTTTCTTCAGGTATATCATAAGGTTTTAATTGTTTTTTTCTTAGTTTTTCTGCATCTTCTTTATTTGCTGGCACCCATATTCGTCCATCATTTCTAAGGCTTTCGCTCATTAGTGTAAGTTTAGATTGCCAGTCACCATGGACTGGAATACAAGTAGGATGTATTTGTGTAAAAGCAGGATTTGCGAACAGAGCACCTTTTTTATAAGCGCTCCATATAGGAGTAGCATTGGAGCCCATTGCATTAGTTGATAAGTAGAAGACATTGCCATAGCCTCCAGTAGCTAATACTACTGCGTGAGCAGAATATTTTTCAATTTCTCCAGTAACAAGATTCCTTGCTATTATACCTCTTGCTTGTCCATTGACTATAACAATATCGAGTACGTCGCGACGATTAAATAGTTCAACTCTTTTATTTACTATTTGGCGGCTTAGGGCGCCGTAAGCAGCAAGCAATAGTTGTTGCCCTGTTTGACCGCGTGCATAGAATGTACGAGAAACCTGAGCTCCTCCAAAAGAGCGATTATCTAATAAACCACTATATTCACGTGCAAAAGGTACTCCTTGAGCTACACATAAGTCAATAATATAATTACTTACTTCAGCTAATCTATAAGCATTAGCTTCTCTTGAACGGTAGTCACCACCTTTAATTGTATCATAAAATAATCGTTCAATGCTATCACCATCGTTAGGGTAATTTTTAGCAGCATTAATTCCTCCTTGGGCCGCTATGCTATGGGCTCGTCGTGGGCTATCTTGATAACAAAATATTTTTACGTTATAGCCTAATTCTCCTAAGGTAGCAGCAGCAGAAGCTCCTGCTAAACCTGTTCCTACTACTATAATATCAAGTTTTCTTTTATTATTAGGACTAACTAATTTACAAGTTGATTTATATTTTGTCCATTTTTCATTAAGAGGCCCTGAAGGTATTTTGTCATCTAGCTTTATCATATTAATTAAATTATTTATAAAAGAAAAGAAAATAAACAGGAATACTAATAAATCCTCCTGATATTATTATAGAATAAATAGTACTTATTATTTTTATAAGGT
>DAOTOD010000084.1:0-6228 GCA_035451165.1 Bacteroidales bacterium | reverse complement strand
GATGTATTACTATAAATATCCTACGCAAGGTAATGGCTATCACTCATATATTCATCCTGTTTATGGCTATCTATCTGCTAATTTTGGAAGTACAACTTATGAATGGGTACCTATGCTTAATTCTATTAATAGTAGCAATTTGCCGATAGCTACTCTTATATATCATTGTGGTGTTGCTGTAGAAATGAATTATTCCCCATCAGGTTCTGGAGCTTTATTAGATGTTGCTGCTTTTGCATTAAAAAACTATTTTAAATATTCTAATAACATAAAATATTATGAAAGAGATAATTATCCTTATGTATGGAATGATTTGTTAACTTCAAACCTTGATTTAGGAAGACCTATTATTTATGCAGGGTTTGATCCTAATAATTACAATGGACACGCTTTTATTATTGATGGCTACGATAATACAAATTATTATCATATTAACTGGGGCTGGGGAGGAGCATATAATGGATATTTTTATATCGACAATTTAAATCCTGGGTCATCCGATTATACAGCTGGGCAGCAAGCAATCGTTAATATTTATCCACAATCTAATTATCCTTTATATTGCTCTGGAACAAAAACATATACTTATTCTGCAGGTGTTTTTGATGATGGTAGCGGCCCTATAAAAGATTACCTTAACAATACTGATTGCTTATGGCTTATAAAGCCTAGTGATGCTGTAGATAATATTAAATTGAAATTTTTACAATTTAACACAGAAACTAATGTAGATAAAGTTATAGTTTATGATGGCTCCGATATTTATGCTCCTGTTTTGGGAACTTTCTCAGGCAATTCTTTGCCAAATATTGTTACTTCTACAGGGAATGAAATGTTGGTACGTTTCATTACTAATGGAAATAATACGACTGCAGGTTGGCTAGCTGAATATTATTCTACTAAGTCATTATATTGCAGTGGAACTATAGTGCTAACAGAACCTTCTGATGTTTTTTCTGATGGAAGTGGTAATGCCCAATATAATAATAATTCTAATTGTAAATGGATCATAGCTCCTCCTGATGTTAGTTCTATTACTATTAGTTTTATAGATTTTGAAGTAGAACCTGTAAATGATTTTGTTAAAATTATTGATCCTACTAAATCACCTGCTGTTACTCTTGCTACTTATTCTGGTTTTTCTGTTCCTCAACCATTTACTTTTTATGGACAAGAACTTTTAGTTTTATTTAAAACAGGCCCTTCTATCACATACCAGGGGTGGACAGCACAATATACAACAACACCTCTTAGTGTTAATAATTTGCTAAATATTGAAGATAATAATTTGATTTTTTATCCTAACCCAACAAATGATATTGTTAACATAACTTTTATATCAAACAATGCCAAACCATTATTGGTTAATGTTTATGATGAAATTGGAAACAAGTTACTAACTAAAAAATTTCAAACAGCAAAAGGTATAAATAATTATACATTATCTTTAAAATCTTTACCATCAGGAATTTATATACTTAATTTATTAAATGAAGAAGTTACATATTCAAAAAAAATTCTTATATATAAGTAGATACAAATTCTTATGGCTGGCAATAGTATAGGTGAAATATTTCGATTAATAACTTTTGGAGAATCACATAGTTTAGCTGTTGGAGGAATCGTAGATGGCTGTCCAGCTGGCTTAAAAATAGATTTTGATTTAATAAATAATCAATTAATAAGAAGAAAAACTAACTTATTTAGTTGGTCATCTGAACGTGATGAACCTGATAATGTTGTATTTGTTTCTGGTATAAATAAAGAAGGAGTAACACTTGGCACACCTATAGCTTTTTATGTTTTAAATGAAAATGCAAATTCTTATGATTATGAAAAATATAAATATATTTATAGACCATCACATGCCGATTATACATATGAAAAAAAATATGGTATAAGAGATTATAGGGGAGGTGGTAGGGCAGCAGCAAGAGAAACACTTGCAAGAGTTGTTGGAGGCTCTATTGCGTCAATGTTACTTAAGAAAGAAACTATTAGCTTAAAAGCTTTTACTTGTCAGGTAGGCCCCTATAAATATACAAGTAATTTTTTTTTGTCAGATTTATCAATATTAGACCAGAATCCTTTAGCCTGCCCTGATTTGGAACTCGCAGACAGAATGATAAATTACCTTCAAAAAATTAAAAGAGAAAAAGATTCGGTGGGTGCAGTAGTAGCATGTCTTGTTAAAGGTATACAACCAGGATTAGGAGAACCAGTTTTTGATAAATTACAAGCCGATTTAGCTAAGGCAATGATGAGCATCCCAGCTGCTAAAGGTTTTGAATATGGTTTGGGCTTTAAAGCTTCTTCCATGAAAGGTTCGGAACATAATGATTATTTTGTTATACGCGAAAAAACGGAAAATGGGGAAATTAAAATTGGTACCCTTACTAATAATTCGGGTGGTATTCAAGGAGGCATATCGAATGGAGAAGATATCTTATTTAAAGTAGCTTTTAAACCTATACCTTCTATAGGTATTACACAAAATACTGTCGATAATAAAGGAAGATCCCAAAAAATTGAATTGCAAGGGAGATTCGATCATTGTGTGGTACCAAGAGTGCTACCTGTTGTAGAAGCTATGGCTGCTATAGTTATTGCTGACCATTTGTTGAGATTTAAAGCATATGATAACTTTTATAAAATTAATACATAATATTTTCGTTTTAAATACAGTGTGTGTGTTTAATAAAAGGGAGATAATGAAAAATAAAAATTATAAGTTTATTCTTTTTATATTTTTATTTATTGCTAATATTAATGTTTTATTATGTCAAAATAATAAAGATGAATGTGTTGAAATAAAAAATAAAAAATCAATAAAACAATATGAAAGTGCTTTAAATTATTATAAATCAGGTAACTATACTGATGCTATTAGAGTCCTTAAATTTCTTATAGAAGATGAACCTGAATACCCAGCTGCTTATTATTTATTAGGAATGATAAACATTAAAAAAAGAGATTATGACCTTAATGCAGCTGAACGTTATTTCAGTAAGCTTATAGAAATATGCCCTTCTTATGATGCTTACCCTTACTATTATTTAGGTAAGATTATGTATGGTCGGGAAGACTGGCTTAGTGCTGTTAATTATTTTAATGAATTTATTAATAGAGTTGATAAAGATAAAAATGACACTAAACTTGATAAAGATTATGCTGAAGTAGAAACTTTATTGAAATATGCTTCTTTTTATAATAAGATGAAAAATAATCCTGTACCTTTTAATCCTAAACAAGTAAAAGGAATATGTACAGCTATGGATGAATATTTAGCAATTATAACTGCTGATAATTCATTAGCTTTTTATACACGTAGAGTAGAAATGCCGCCTGATAAAACCAAACCTTATTTAGCAGAAGAAACTAAAAAAAAGGAAATGTTCTGCTTTAGTAAAAAAGAAGGTGATGCTTTTACTACAGGTGAAATTATGCCTTATCCTTTTAATAGATTCGAAAATGAAGGCGCTGCTACTTTAACTATTAATAATAAAGAATTGTTTTATACAGTATGTAAATGGATTAATAGTAAAAATAAATCTGAACCTTATTATAATTGTGATATTTGTACTACAACTTTTGAAGATAATTATTGGTCAGAAATAAAGCCGCTTGGTAAAGTTATTAATACTGATGACTATTGGGAATCTCAACCATCAATCTCAGCTGATGGTAAAACATTGTATTTTGCAAGTGATAGGCCTGGTGGTTACGGAGGTTTAGATATATATATGAGCCAAAGAAATGACAAAGGAGAATGGCTGCCAGCAGTAAATTTAGGGCCTGTTATTAATACTCCAGGTAACGAAAAATCACCTTTTATCCATACCGATAATCAAACATTGTATTTCTCTTCTTCTGATAGAGAAGATCCTCAAACTGGTCAATATTATTATGGACATTTGGGAATGGGAGGATATGATATATTCTTCTCTAAAAAAGACAATAACGGTAACTGGGGGAAACCAGTTAATATAGGATATCCTATAAATTCTTCAGCCGATGACTTAAGTTTTTTTGTTAGTACTGATGGTAAAACGGGTTATTTTTCTTCAAATAAATTAAAAAAAAATCAGGACGACTGGGACTTATATTCTTTTGATTTATATAAAGAAGCTCAACCTGAAAAAGTGCTTTTTATTAAAGGTACTTTAAAAGACGAAAAAAAAGATGAGCCTATACAAGCTAATATAGAACTAAAAAATGTTGAAACAAAAAAAATAACTTTAATCCCTGTTGATTCTATTTCAGGAGAATATGTTGCCGCTGTATTATTTAGAAATGATTATGTTATGACAGTAAAGAAAGAAAATTACGTTTATGAAACAAAATATATTAGTAAAGAAGATACAACTTTTGAAAAACCTACTGTTGTTGATATAGAAATGAAACCTATAGAAGTTGGTAATTCATATAAACTTAATGATATTTACTTTAATCTTAATTCTTACGAGCTTACTGAGCATTCTCTTTTTGTTTTAGAAGGTTTTATTGAGTTTCTTAATGAAAACCCATCAATAAAAATCGCTATTCATGGACATACTGATGATATAGGCAGCGAAGAAAGCAATCAGAAATTATCGGAATTAAGAGCCAAAGCTGTATTTAATTATTTAGTAAGCAAAGGTATTAGCGAAAGCAGGATGACTTATAAAGGCTTTGGTGAATCAAAACCAGTAGCTTCAAATGCTACAGAAGAAGGAAGAGCTAAAAACAGAAGAACAGAATTTGTTATTTTGAGTAAATAGTATAATATTTTTATAAACTAAATTTAGTTAAGTTATTCTTTTAATTATTCTTAATTTATGTGAATATACATAAGTATCTTTGTTGTAAATACCGTTATGATCAATGCCATCTATTCTTACGTATCCATGAGCATGTATAATGTCTCCGTTATCATTAATAATACCTGTATGAATAATATTACCTTCATTATCTTCAAAAAAAGCAATGTCGCCGGCCCTAGCTTCAGAAATAAAATCGATAGTTTCACCTTTATGCACTTGCTCTGAAGTATCGCGTGGCAAAAATATGCCTGCCATTCTAGCAGCAATTTGTACTAATCCTGAACAATCTATACCCATTGGGCTTCGACCGCCCCATAAATATGGACTACCTATAAATAATGAGGCAGCAGAATAAATACTGTATTCTTGATGGTCTTTAATCAATATAACATCATCTTTTGAGTTTATACTGAAACGAATATTGCCTGCATAAAAAGTATTATTATTAATTGGATATAAAAAACTACCTGCAGGTAACCATTCTTCAATGTATGAATTGACAACTTTTATATGTGTATATAAATTACCACTTATATAAGGCTTTTGATTTAATATTTTGTTGAAATCATTAGTAGATATAGGATTATATCCTGTATGAGGAATCCAACCTATATAATTATCATGTTGTAAAACAATTTTATACCAATTATTGTATGTTTCTAATACACTGTATAATTCCCCAAAAAGCATCTGGTTAACCATTTCTGCTTTGTGTGAAGGTTCCAAACGCATTGGAATTATAGCTAAATTGCAAATACCATATTGCATATCATATGTATTTTTGCTTTAATGTAAAGATAAATATATTTTTAACAATAATAATAAATTAAATTTTTTTTATTGTCATTAAATATTTAAATACATCGGGCCCTATGTTTAACAATATGTCTAAAAAACTCATATTTGGAATAAACCCTGATTTATATGAAAAAACTTGATAATATTCTGGAAATATAAGTGTTTTTGATATGTCGATTTTCTTAGGGTTGAAAGCATCTCTTAAATCAATAATATCCTCACTTTCAATATACTGAAAAGAAAAAATAGGGTTAAAATTTATATTTGCCAATTTAAGTATATTATCTAATACATAATTGTTTAAATCTATAAGAAATTTATGTTCAATATGAAATATTTTCGTTATTACATCTTTATAATGTATATAATAAGGAGATTTATTATATATAGTTTCTATGGTTCGTAAATGTATTTTTTGCCAATTATTTGAATATGAAATTTTTATATCTTTTACTGGTGTTTTTTGATGAGTATTTTGTACAGGCACAATAAGTGTTTCTACACCATTAGGACCTGCTAATTTATAACGGTTAAAATATCTTTGTTTTACATAATGTTCTCCTAAATCAATTATCGAAGGCTTTGAGGTAAGTAGTAAATGGATATATGCAATAGGAGGAAAGCATGA
>DAOTOD010000083.1:0-6252 GCA_035451165.1 Bacteroidales bacterium | reverse complement strand
AAAAACATAATAAACAGGTTCTAAGTCTTCATGTATTATATAAGTTTTTGAGACTTTAACATCACTTCTATCAATTTTTTTATCAGAAGCATAAGCATACCAAAAATTTAAACCAACCTGTTTTGCTTTTAATGTATCAATTGGAGCCGCATTTAATTTATTAAATACTAAAGCAATAAAAATGGACACACAAATAAGACGTAAATTTTTCATATCCAAAAAAAATTTAAAAATTATACTATCATTTACTTATATTTTTATTTTATTAATACAAAATTAAAAATATATCTTAAATAAACAGCTCAAAGGTAAAAAATATTTTATTTCTAAAATAATTTACCATAAAATTCTAACTTGTCCTCTTGCTCCTGAAGCTACTGTAACTGTTGTACCATTAACATTACGCCCACCGCCTTCTGGGGTCCTGCATATATACTATTATAATTACTAGCAACTCCGGCTCCACCATTAGCATCGGCTTCCTCCCCTGACATGTTGTTTGAACATATCCTGTTTCTCCTATAATGTTAACATAAGCTGTACTTGTACTTTCCACATCACCTACTACACCAGTACCAGCTCCACCGCCGCCAGTTGTACTTATCAATGAACCTACAATCGTTGTACCGCCAGCTGCGCCTGTGCTACCACCTACACCTCCAGCATTATTAGTACAAGAGCCACAAACTCAACCATCCCATAATTCAATACAAATAAAATTTGTACAATTAGGGACATTAAACGTCCTAGAAGAAGTAATTGTAACTAAATTTAAAACGTTTTCTATTAAAGGAGTAATAATTATTGATTCTATTTTCCATACTTTCCAAGAAGGGACTACCGACGAAGTTGTAATAGATAATACTTGAGAAAATTCCCGTGAATTAGCATTTACATTAAACTCAATAACCTATATTGAAGAAACGGCTTGCTTCATACCTAAAGTTTGCCCTGTATGTAACCATATCGGCAATGATACACTACTTGCCGAAGTATTATTATCATCAATATTATTTATGTATGGCTAACATTGAGCAAATACATTAACAGCTATAGTTCAAAATACAACATATACTAATAACCTCAAACTATTAAAATACTACTAAATTTAAAAATCATTTTTAACATATTAACATTATTTTAATTAGTAGAAATATAAAATTTAATTAAACAACAAAAATTAAAGTTTTTTTTTATTTTTGTAAACATAAAATATTAAAAAATGGAAGCAATAGAAACCATTTTAACTAGAAGAAGCATAAGAAAATTTAAAGAAGTTATAATATCAGATGACCTTTTAGAAAAAATTATCGATTGTGGTATTGCAGCACCTTCTGCGAGAAACAAACAACCATGGCATCTTATAGTTGTTAGAAAAAAAGAAACTTTAAAAGCAATAATGGAGGTTCATCCTTATGCTAAAATGCTTGAAAATGCTTCTCTTGCTATAATAATTTGCGGTGATACTATAGCTGAACCTGAGTTACATTACATTCCTTTAAATTGTGCAGCTGTAACTCAAAACATACTTCTTGCAGTCCATGCCTTAGGATTAGCAGGTGTTTGGCTTGGTGTTTATGCTCGTAAAGACAGAGAAGAAGGGGTACGTAAAATCTTTAAATTACCAGAGCATATCATCCCCGTTTCTATAGTAGCCATAGGATTAGCTGATGAAACACCAGACCCCATCAGAAGAATAAAAGAAGGCAAAATACACTATGAAAAGTTTTAAATTATTCAGTAAGAATAATAACATTATTATTTAATACTTCTACTATTCCTTCTTTTATTTGAATGTATTGAGTTGATTTATCAGGAGTAATAATTTTTATTGTACCTTTTCTTAAAACTGATATTAGAGGAGCATGTTTATTTAATATTTCAAATAAACCATCAACTCCAGGTAATTGTACTAAAACCGCTTCACCTTTCCAAATGTTTTTATCAGGACTTAATATTTCTACTGTCATAAACAATAAATAATTTACTTAACAGAAACGTCTAACATTTTACGCCCTTTTTCTATAGCTTCTTCAATAGTTCCGACAAAATTAAAAGCTGCTTCGGGGTATTCATCAACTTCTCCTTGTAATATCATTTTAAAACCTTTTATTGTATCTTCTATAGGGACAAATACTCCTTTTAAGCCTGTAAATTGTTCAGCTACATGAAAAGGTTGAGACAAGAAACGCTGTATTCTTCTTGCTCGATGAACAATAAGTTTATCTTCATCCGATAATTCATCCATACCTAAAATTGCTATTATATCCTGCAATTCTTTATAGCGTTGTAATATTTCTTTCACACTTTGAGCTACTTTATAATGCTCTTCACCTACTACTTCAGGAGTTAAAATTCGTGAAGTTGAATCTAAAGGATCGACTGCTGGATAAATACCAAGTTCTGAAATTTTACGACTAAGTACGGTAGTAGCATCAAGATGAGCAAAAGTAGTAGCAGGAGCAGGGTCAGTAAGATCATCTGCTGGAACATATACAGCTTGAACTGAAGTAATA
Source organism: Bacteroidales bacterium (assembly GCA_035451165.1). GTDB lineage: Bacteria > Bacteroidota > Bacteroidia > Bacteroidales > JAKIYJ01 > JAKIYJ01. The sequence continues at coordinate 3,736 of DAOTOD010000083.1, read as the reverse complement.
GATCCTCTTTTAGTAGAAGTAATTCTTTCTTGCATAATTCCCATTTCTGTCGCTAAGGTAGGTTGATAACCTACTGCCGAAGGCATACGTCCTAATAAAGCTGATACTTCTGAGCCCGCTTGAGTAAAGCGGAATATATTATCAATAAAAAAAAGAATGTCTCGTCCTCCTGACACTTCATCTCCATCTCTAAAATATTCAGCTATAGTAAGACCTGAAAGAGCAACACGAGCACGTGCTCCTGGAGGTTCATTCATTTGTCCAAAAACTAAAGTAGCTTGAGACTTTGATAATTCTTTCATATCAACAGTAGTAAGGTCCCAATCTCCTTTTTTCATTCCTTCTAAAAAAGCATCGCCATATTTTATAACTCCCGATTCAATCATTTCACGAAGTAATTCATTGCCTTCCCTTGTTCTTTCGCCTACACCGCCAAAAACTGACATGCCCGAATATTTTTTTGCAATATTATTAATTAACTCCATTATAATTACAGTTTTCCCAACACCTGCCCCACCAAAAAGCCCTATCTTACCTCCCTTAGCATAAGGCTCTATTAAATCAATAACTTTAATACCTGTATATAAAACTTCTTGTTTAGTTGATAAATTCTCAAATTTAGGTGGATCCTTATGAATACTACTAAGCTTATCCATAGGTACAGCTCCTAATCCATCAATAGTTTCACCAATTACATTAAATAGTCTCCCTTTCACAAAATCACCTATAGGCATTGAAATAGTAGAACCTGTAGCTTTGACTAAAAGTCCTCTTCTCAAACCCTCCGTAGAATCCATAGCTATAGTACGAATAGTATTTTCGCCCATATCTTGCTGACATTCTAATATTATTCTTCGACCTTCGTCACTTATTACTTCTAAAGCTTCATAAATATTAGGTAAATTTTCTTCGTTATCGAATGTAACGTCAACTACGGCCCCTATAATTTGTGATATTTTCCCTATGTTTTCTTTACTCATTTTTTAACTAATTTAAAAATCACTATTAGTATTTTACTGTTTTTAAACGTCACGAAATTACTATTTTTTATAATTAATTAAACAAATTTCTTTAAATAATATTTTTAATAATTTTGCATTTATTCACTATATAGCCTATTCAAACAATTTTTTAATTTTTATGCTGTGCAAATATTTTATGGAATAGAAAATTATAAAAAATTAACAAACCCCGTTGTTACTATAGGTACATTTGACGGAGTACATATAGGACATAAAAAAGTATTATATACTCTAAATTCTACTGCTAATAGCATAAAAGGCAATGGCATAGTAATAACATTTTTCGAGCACCCAAGAATAGTATTAAATAAAGATGTTAAAAATTTAAAACTACTTAATACGCTTAATGAAAAAATTGCACTCCTCGAAAATAGTGGGTTAAAAAATCTTCTAATATTACATTTCAATAAAGAATTAGCTGCCTTATCTGCTAATAATTTTATAAAAGCCTATATAAAAGATATTATAGGTTCTAATTTAATGATAATAGGTTACGACCATCATATAGGTAAAAATAGAGCATCAGATACTAATGATATAAAAAACGCAGCTTCGTCTTATAACATTGACATAATAACTGTACCTCCCGCCACCATAAATGATAATATAACTGTAAGCTCAACAATTATTCGAAATGCGTTACATAATGGTGATATAAAGTTAGTTAATAAATGCTTAGGCTATAACTATTTTTTTTCAGGGAAGGTCGTTGCCGGAAATAAATTAGGACAACGTATAGGGTTCCCTACTGCCAACATCTTACCTAATGACGAACTAAAGCTTATACCTGCCATAGGCGTTTACGCAGTAAAAGTGAAAATAAATAATACTTTGTATAAAGGTATGATGAATATTGGCTCAAGACCTACTATCAATAATAATCTAAATACAACTATCGAGATTAATATTTTCGATTTTAATCAATATATTTACAATGAATTAATAGAAATATACATTGTTGATAAGATAAGAAACGAAATTAAATTTGATAACTTGGAAAGTTTACAAAAAAGGCTTTTTATTGACAAAAAATTAGCTATACAAATATTAAATTCTTAATCATGTGTTTCAATAAAAATATAAAAAGCTTTTTTGTGAAAATAATATTATGCATTGTATTTATTTTTTCTTATTATAAAACATCATCACAAAACTATGAAGATACCTGTGATTTAAAAAAATTGTATGAATTTACTTCATTAAAAGAAGCTCTTGCTAACCCATTAGAAGTTTATAGCTTAAACTTAAAAAAGAAAAAACTAACTTCAATACCTTCTGAAATATTTACTCTTAAAAATCTTAAAGTGCTCAACTTATCTAAAAATCATATTAAAAATGTCCCTGAAGAGATTGGAAAACTTACAAATTTAGTAGAACTCGATTTATCTAACAATAAAATTAATATTTTACCCCCATCAATTGGTAATCTAATTAATATCAAAAAGTTAATTTTAAATAAAAATAAAATAGAGTTTTTACCTAAAGAAATAAGTAACCTTAGCAATTTAGAAATATTAGACTTATGGGGAAATCAAATAACAGAATTCCCTGAAGAAATAAAAAAGTTAAATTATACTCTAAAAATACTTGACCTTAGAGTAATATTTATGACACAGAAACAACAAGATAATATTCAAAAACTACTTCCTGATGTAAATATATACTTTTCGAAAGGTTGTAATTGCAAATAATGATGAAAAACAAATTATACATACTGCTTATACTAACACTTACATGTATTAATCTAACTGCTCAAATTACTACTATAAATAATAACATTTTAAATGATAATACTTATAAGACGATATTATCTGGATATAATACAAAAAACCTAGAGCAGTACCAATATAAAATGCTAAGCAACTCATTAGAAATTAAGCAAAACAAGTTTACATCATTTTTTACTTTTTTACCTCTTATAATAATAACAGCTAATTTTGATAAAGATATCAGAACACAATGTTTAAAATCTTGTAATAATAAATTCATCAAAAATATAAGTCATATTTCAAGTAATTATATTGGAATTTATGGTACAAGTGCTTTATGTGCAGGACTTTTTATTGAAGGGAAAATTAGTAAGAATTCTAAGTTAACAAATACAGGCCTACTTTGTATGAAATCAATAATAGGAACAAGTTTAACAGTATATACTATAAAGTTAATATCCGGTAGGCAACGCCCTTACTATGATAACGGCCAAAATAAATGGCACGGCTTCCCTAATTCTTTACAACAATTTTATGGTGAACCTCCTGCAAAATACAATTCTTTTCCTTCAGGACATACAGCAATAGCTTTTAGTGTAGCTACTATCATAAGTCAAAGATATCATAATACTTATCTAATACCAATTACTAGCTATTCGATAGCAACTATAATAGCATTATCTCGATTAACTGAAGATAAACATTATGCTAGTGATATAATTACAGGCAGTCTTATAGGTTATGGTATAGGCAAATTATTAACAAAAAAAATCAAAGTATTAAATTAAAATATTTACCCCATTTTTAATACAATTAAAATAACATTAACATTAAAAAAATAAATATTTAACTAATGACTAATAATACCTTAAATAAAATACTATTAATAAACCTTAGCACAAAAAGTAACAAACTTATAACAATAAGTGATAATATATTATATGAATACATAGGAGGAAGAGGCTTAGGTGTTAAATTATTTACTTCTTTCTTATCTACGGCAGC
>DAOTOD010000082.1:0-6302 GCA_035451165.1 Bacteroidales bacterium | reverse complement strand
AGGGCATTCATCAAAAATTTTTGGTAAAGTTAATGGAGAAGTTATTAGATACCAAGATTTTGATAAATTAGTCAATGAACAAATTGAAAGCTACATGCAGAAAAATGGTCTCGAAAAAGTAACAACTCAAGATATCTTTGAAATTCGACAGTCAGTATGGGAAAATATAGTTAAAGACAAAATTATGCTTAAGCAATATGAAGCTCTTGGTTTAGCTATAAAACATGATAATAGCCAACAACCTTCTATAAGCCCTGAAGAATTGTCAGATTTAATACTAGGAAATAACCCACATCCTTATATTTTCCAAAATTTTATTAACCCTAAAACAGGAAAATTTGATAGAGAAAGAGTTCAAAATATACTAGAGAACTTTGATAAAATGGATCCTAAAGACCAAAAATTATGGGTATCACTTGAACAAGCAATAAAAAATGAAAAATTAAATTCAAAATACAAAACTCTTATTTCACAAGGCTATTATACACCTACTGCCTTTGCAAAACGGGAATATGAAGAAAGAAACACTACTGCTAAAATACGCTTTGTAGCTTTAACATATAAATCATTATCAGATAGTACAATAGTTATTAATGAAAATGATTATAAAACATATTATAATGAACATAAAAAAGAATTTGAACAAGAAAAGTCAAGAGACTTGATTTATGTTACTTTCGATATATTACCATCTCCTGCCGACCGTGCAGCAATTGATAGTACTGTAAGGCAAATATATAGCGAATTTAAAAATGTTAAAGAAACAGAAATTCCTAACTTTGTAAGAAAATATTCTGACGAAGGTAATTATGATAGCTCTTATTATAAAAAAGGAAGTTTTTTGCCTCAAATTGATTCTATTTTATTTAATTCTCCTATAAGTACTGTGTTTGAACCTTATGTTGATAATAATGTTTATTATATTCATCATTTAATAGATAAACAAATGCGCCCTGATTCAATAAAAGTAGGGCATATTTTTATAACTTATAAAGATGCAAAAAGAGCCAATCAAAATGTTACACGTTCAAAACAAGAAGCTGAAAAACTTGCTGATAGCTTATTAGTAGTAATTAAAAAAGATACTTCTACTTTTTCAAATATTGCTAAAGACTTTTCAGATGATTTATCGGCAAAAGAAAACGGAGGTAATTTAGGATGGCTTCCCGATGGACATTTAATAAAAGAGCTTAATGATGCTTGTATAGCTAATAAAATAGGAGATATTTTACTCATAAAATCAGAATTTGGATATCATATTTTAAAAATATATGATAAAACCAAGCCCGTTGAAAAAGTAAAAGTAGCCACAATAACAAAACCTATAATGCCAAGCGAAAAAACTATAGACAAAATATATGCTCAAGCAGCTGAATTTGCCACAGAAGCAACTGATGCCACAGAATTTGAAAAAGCTGTTATAGCAAAGAAACTAAATAAAAAGAATGCTCAATTTGTTCAAGAAATGTCGTATAGCTTGCCTGGTGTAGAATCAGCAAGAGAAGTAATACAATGGGCCTTTGCTGATGACACTAAAAAAGGTGATGCTTCAGGACAAGTTTTTAATTGTGAAACTAAATATGTCGTAGCTGCAGTAACAGAAGTAAGAGAAAAAGGTATAGCAACTTTAGAACAAGTTAAAACATATATTGAACCTCTTGTAAAAAGAGAAAAAAAAGCACAATTACTTACCGAAAAAATGAATATTGCTCTTTCACAAAACATTAAAGATATAAACGTATTAGCTGCTAAGTTAAAAGTTAAAGTAGATACTATTGATGCTATTTCATTTTATAACTATAATTTACCAGGTTATGGACCTGAACCTAAATTTATAGGTACTGTTTTTGGCTTAAATAAAAACATGTTATCTAAACCTATAAAAGGTGAACAAGCTATATATGTAGTATTTATAGATGATGTAAAAAAACCTTCACCAGAAAAGGATTTTTCACCATGGAAAGCTCAAGTTACTGGCTTCTTTAGAGCCAGAATTACCAATCCACAAAATGATGATATATATAATGCTTTAAGAAGAAAAGCTAATATAATTGACAACAGAAAATATTTCTACTAAACTTAAGTCTAACTTTATAATATCAATTACTAAAAATATTTAGCTGTTTTCAAAAGTAAATTCTGATTTTATTTATAAAGATTAAGAATGAAATCAATATTTTTTCTGTCGATAAATAATTAAAGTTTATTGATATTAAACAGTAAAATTTATCATTTGATATTTATATTTATTATTTTTAATAAAATACATAAAAATAATATTCTGCCAATAATAATCAATTTAATCCTTAAAATCCTATAATATAACATTAAATAGTTTGTAAACGAGCAGCATCTTGTTTAATAAATATGAAAAGCAATAAACTAAAACCCCACATAGAAGAGCCACCATAACTCAAAAAAGGCAAAGGAATTCCTACTACTGGAGCCAAACCTATTGTCATCCCTATATTAATCATAAAATGAAAAAACAAAATTGACGCAACACTATAGCCATAAATTCTACTAAACACTGACTTTTGCCGCTCAGCTATTAATAAAATTCTTAATATTAAATACACATATAAAGCTAAAATCACTATGCTACCAATAAATCCCCATTCTTCGCCTATAGTACAAAAAATAAAATCAGTGCTTTGTTCGGGAACAAAATTAAATTTAGTTTGAGTTCCTTGTAAAAAACCTTTTCCCCATAACCCTCCCGAACCAATAGCTATCATAGATTGATTAACATTATATCCTGCTCCTTTTACATCAGTTTCTTTACCTAACAAAACATAAATTCTTTTTTGTTGATGAGGTTCTAATACCTTTGTAACAATATATTCTACACTCAAAATAAAACTTATTGAAATACATACAACACTTACTAAAGTTATAATTTCTTTACGCTTACGTCTAATAAACATAAAAAGAATTAAAGCAAGGAATAAAATTAATGCTATTAAAATAAATTTATTCATAACTAAAGATAATATAAATAAAATGACCAATAGAAAAATAGTTATTAATATATTTCCAGATAAACCTTCACGAAAAAGAACAAATATAAAAGCCACAAATACAAGCGCAGACCCAGTTTCTTTTTCTAACACTATTAATGCAGCAGGTAATAATATTAAAAAAAATGTAATTAACTTAGTTTTTAAATCCTCTATATTGACATTAATAGTACCTAAAAATTTAGCAATTGCAAGACTTGTAGTTACCTTAGCTAATTCAGCAGGTTGCACTTTAATATCTTTGTAAATAATTAACCACGATTTTGAACCGGCCGTTTCTGATCCTTTAAACAAAACAAATATTAATATCAAAATAGATAAAAAATAAAGCAAATAAGCAAATTGATTAAAAAATCTCGCATCTGTAATTAATACAAAAAAGGCTATTATAAAAGAAGAAAGTATCCATATAATTTGTTTGCCATATTTTTGAGAAAAATCTAATATAGAAGAATGATTTTCATCATAACCGGAAGCATAAATATTAAACCATCCTATTATAACTAATACAAAATAAATTAAAACTGTTGTCCAGTCAACCTTACCGATAATGTTTTGAGACTTTGTCATTATTTAAAATAAAAAATATTATTTATAACTTATTATTCCATTTAACATTCTTGTTTCTAAATCTTTACGTAAAATTTTACCATAAAGATATTTTTCTATTATCAAACCTGCTATGGGAGCAGCCCATGTAGCGCCATAACCCGCATTTTCGACAACAACAGAAACAACTATTTTAGGCTTATCATAAGGTGCAAAAGCAACAAACAAAGAATGATTAGCACCATGTGGGTTTTGAGCTGTACCTGTTTTACCACAAATTTTTAAATCAAACATTCTAATATTAGCTGCTGTCCCAGCTTCAACTACTTCTAACATGCCTTCTTTTACTATATCAAAATAAGAAGAGTCAATCCCTACATATACTTTTTTATTGAATAATGGATTACTATAATTAGGCATGCCTATAGCTTTTACTACATGAGGAGGATAATACCAACCTTTATTAGCTATAATAACACCTAAATTTGCTAATTGTAAAGGTGTTATAAGTATTTCTCCTTGTCCTATAGCAAGTGAAATAATTGATAAAGCTTTCCATTTGTTTTTACCATGAATTTTGTCATATACTTCAGGAGTAGGTATATTACCAGGTAATTCATTAGGTAAGTCAGAACCTAATAAACGTCCAAATCCCATATCAATAACATATTTACGCCAAACTTCGAACCCTTCTCTAGTATTTTTATAAGATTTTTTTTCTATAATGCTTTTAAAAACCTTACAATAATAAGTATTACATGATACTTGAACTGACTGAAGTAAATTTAAGGGCGAAGCATGGGCATGACATCTAACTATTTTACCTCCGCCTATGGTGAATCCCCCACCACACGAATAAATAGTATTAGGGAAAACGACCTTTTCTTGTTGTCCAATCAAAGCATTCACAAGTTTAAAAGTAGAACCAGGTGGATATTGAGCCATAAGAGCTCTATCAAATAAAGGTTTAGATTTATCTTCTAACAACATTTTAAAATTACGTCCCCTATTACGTCCTACTAAACAATTAGGATCATAAGAAGGACTTGATACAATAGCTAAAATTCCACCCGTTGAAGGATCAATAGCAACTATACTACCTCTTTTACCCCTCATCAAAGCTTCTCCATATTGTTGTAAGTCTGCATCTATGTATGTATACAAATTGAATCCTTGAATAGCTGGAACATTATAGACACCTTGCCTTAAAGTCCCTTTTTCACGGTTAAAAACATCAACCATTACTATTTTTCGCCCTTTTCTTCCTCTAAGCACTTTTTCATAATACTTTTCTATACCTGTAAGCCCTATATAATCACCTAGAGCATAATAATGATCCTTATCAATTATATTTTGATTAACTTCTCCTATATTACCAAGTACGTGAGGAGCTATTGGCAAAGGATATTTTCTAACTGTCCTTGCTTGAATATAAAAACCTGGAAATTTAAATAACTTTTCTTGAACAAAACCATAAAGTTCTTTAGGAATTTGTTTTTCAAAAATAGAAGGCACCCATGGACTATATCGGCGAGCCGCATCAAATCGTGCTTGAAAAACTTCTCTAGAAATACCCAATAGCTTGCACAAATCTGCAGTATCAATATTTTTAACTTCTTTAGGAACTACCATAAGGTCATAAGTAGCCTCATTATATACTAGTAACTTACCATTTTTGTCATATATTAAACCACGAGCTGGGTATTCCGTTAAAATTCTTAAAGTATTATTATCTGCCATTTTTTTATACGAGTCATCTATTACTTGTATGTAGAACAAACGTATTACAAAAATCACAGCTACAATTACAAAAATTGCAGAAATTATATATCTTCTTTCTGAATAACCTTGTTTCATAACAAATTAAAACCACAAATTACATACTCAAAATAAATAAAACTTACATAAACCAATATAAAAAATTAGTATTGCAAATGTATATTATAATTAAACCTGCAAATAAATCAAACGCACATAACATAAAGATCATCCCTTGGATTTATACATAAAACAGGTATTTGAAATTTATTAACAATAAGTGTTTTTTCGGGTGGGCCTGCTATATAATCGAATAAGCTATAAAAAGCAGTATTCATTATAATCACTAATTGAGCCTTTATTTTATAAGCATAATCGATACTGATTTTATCTATATCATAAACACTCCCTTCTACATTATATTTAACTCTTTCTACTTCAAAATCATCAAAAACCTTATCTGTAAATCGTTCGTTAGCATTAATCTTATATTGTAATTCAGCATCTTTGCTTTTGGGTATAAGTATATGAATTTTTGAATTATATAATCTATTAAAATAACTTGCCCAAAGTACTTTTTCTTTATATTCTCGGCTGGCATCCAAAGGTAAAACAACATTTTTATAACCATTTTCAATAGGAAATTTTTCTTGAACCATTAAATAAGGTATTCTAGAATCGCGCATAATTTTAATGGCTCTACCAGCTTTTCTTATTTGACCTTCTGCTTGTAAAGGTATTCCAATAACAACCATAATAGCATTAATATCTTTAGCAACAATATTAACAACTTCACTAAGCTTACCAGCTCTCACAATCCCTGTAATTTTAATATTTTTATTTACTTCTTTGATTTTAGAGATAATCCCAGATATTATTATTTCAGCATTTTCTTTAGAATAATTAAAAAAAAGTTTAGGATTTTTCTTATTATAAACATGTAAAAGAGTTAATTCTCTTTTAAAAATGATTGAC
>DAOTOD010000081.1:0-6421 GCA_035451165.1 Bacteroidales bacterium | reverse complement strand
CCAAAAACTCAATAATGCTTTTCAGCCCTACATTAAATTCTCGTACTACTTTATTTAATCTTCTTTTTTTAGTTATGCCTTCTGACATAATACAATATTTCTTTTTAATTTTTAATAAAAAGATTATTCGAATTCGGCTTTAAGAATTCTAATAACTTCTTTAATTGTTTCTTCTTCAAGGTCGGTACGATTAACAAGTTCTTCTAAGCTTAATTCTAAGACACTTTTAGCAGTATCGCAACCAATAGCTTTAAATTCATCAATTATCCATTGATCAATTGCGTCAGAAAATTCTTGCAAGTCAACGTCTTCAGAATCAGAGTCAGATTCTCTATATACATCTATTTCATATCCTGTAAGTTTGCCGGCTAGTTTTATATTATATCCGCCTTTACCTATTGCTAGTGATACTTGATCAGGTTTTAGGTATACTTCGGCTCTTTTATTTTGTTCATCTATTTTTATAGAGGAGATTTTAGCAGGGCTTAAAGCACGGCTAATGTATAAAGTAGGATTTGTAGTATAATTAATAACGTCAATATTTTCATTTCTTAATTCTCTTACTATACCATGTATTCTTGACCCTTTCATTCCTACGCAAGCTCCTACAGGATCAATACGGTCGTCGTATGATTCTACTGCTACTTTAGCTCTTTCACCTGGTACTCTTACAATATTTTTTATAGTTATGAGTCCATCATATACTTCAGGAACTTCAGCTTCGAAAAGTCTTTCTAAAAATACGGGTGAAGTTCTTGATAATATAATATGAGGAGTATTTTGTTTCATTTCTACTTTAAGCACAACAGCTCTTATGGTATCACCTTTATGATAAAAATCAGTAGGTATTTGTTCAGATTTAGGGAGAATAAGTTCAATTCCTTCATCATCAAGTACTAGAATTTCTTTTTTCCATACTTGATAAACTTCACCAGTAACTATTTCTCCTACTTTTTCTTTATATTTTTTATATATACTATCTTTTTCTAATTCTGCAATTTTTGAATTTAGATTTTGTCTTAGTGCTAAAATTTCGCGACGGGTAAAATCTTTTAGTTTTAATTGTACAGCTAATTCTTCTCCTACTTCAAAATCAGGTTCAATTTTTATTGCTTCAGAGTATGCTATTTGTGTATTAGGATTTTCTACTTTGCCATCTTCAACAATTTCTCGATTGTGCCATATTTCAACATCTCCTTTATCAGGATTAACTATAATATCAAAATTATCAACACTGCCAAATTTTTTAGTTAGCAAGTGTTTGAAAACTTCTTCCATTATATGCATTAAAGTAGCACGATCGATATTCTTGAATTCTTTAAATTCAGAAAATGCTTCTACTAACTTAATTCCTTCTTCTTTTGCCATATTTTAAAAAACTTTGTATTACAAAATATTTAATCAAAATTATTTATTTAAAATATTTTTAAAATATTATAACAGGTTTAACTTCTTTTATTTCACTAAATGGTAAAATTATATTTTCTTTTTGTTGTTTATTTTTATTTATTTGTATTTTAAGCTCTTTTTCTGAATAATCATTTAAAGTGCCTTGTAATTTTTTACCTTCTTTAGTAATTACTTCTATTAATTTACCTATATATTTTTTATATTGACGTAAAAGCTTTAAAGGAGAAGTAAGTCCAGCTGAAGAAACTTCAAGGCTAAAATCTTCTATATCACGATTAAGTTGATGTTCTATATGTTTACTCAACATAACGCAATCATCTATTGTAACATCGTTGTCTCCATCTATATATACAAAAATTTTATTGTCTTTAATAACTTTAACTTCTATTAAAAACTTTGTAGTTCCTTCTAATTTTTTATTTACAATTTTTATTATGTCGTTTTCACTTATCATTTTTTTATGAGTAATAAAATAGGGGACACTGTCCCCTTCTCCATTTAATTCATTTCAATTGCAAAAATACTAAAAATTATATTAATAAAATAAATTATTTATTTTAAAAATTTTATTTTTTTATCTAATTAAGAATATAATTCTTTATTACATTTGTTTATATAATTGCAATGTAATTATGATAATAAGTAGAAAATTATTGTTTTTGTTATTATTAGTATTATATCCATTTATAATTATTTCACAGATAGAGACCAAAAAAAACATTAATGCTTGTATTTTACCTAAAGTGAATATTAAGACTTTGAGTGGAGAAAATTTTAATACCTCAAACATATCGAATGAAGGTAAACCTATTATTATTAATTTTTGGGCAACTAATTGTAAACCTTGTGTAAAAGAACTTTCGGTTATTGCAGATTTGTATGATTATTGGCAAGCAGAAACAGGAGTTAAAATTGTTGCTGTTTCTGTAGATGATTCTAAAACCATGTTTAATGTTGCTCCTTTTGTTAATGGTAAAGGGTGGGAATATGAATTTTATTTAGACCCTAACGGCGATTTTAAAAGAGCTATGAATGTTAATATGATACCACATACTTTTATAATTAATTCTGATAAAGAAATTGTATGGCAACATGTTTCTTATACTGAAGGCGATGAATTACAATACATAGAAGTTGTTAAGAATATTTTAAGAGAACAAATAAATGATAATAATGATATTCAACAAATTGATAAAGAAAATATTGACGATATTATAAATGAATAAATTTTTAAATTATAAATAATTTTGAGTTATAATAAAGTATTTAGTATTATTAGTAGCTTTATTTGTATATTTTATGGGCAATATATTAAAGCCCAAATTAGTGGAGAATTTCAAACAGAAGCTCAATATTATATAAAGGATACTATTACTAGTTCAATTGAAGTACCTCAAAAAGCTATGATGAATGCTTATTTTAATATCAATTATACTTATTCTAATTTTAATGCAGGGCTTAGATATGAAAGTTATCAGGGGCCATTGATAGGTTACGATACAAGATATCAAGGATCGGGTATAGCTTATAGACAAATAACTTATACTGGGCAATATTTTGAAATTACTGCTGGTAACTTCTACGAACAATATGGTAATGGTATGATTTTAAGAACTTATGAAGATAGGAACTTAGGCTATGATAATTCAATAGATGGTATTAAACTTAAATTATTCCCTTATAAAGGTATAATTGCTAAAGCTTTATGGGGAACACAAAGATTTTTTTGGCAAAAAAGTCCTGGAATTATAAGAGGGTTTGATGCAGAAATTTCTTTAAATGAATTGTCTGAAAAATTAGATTCATTGAAAACTAAAATTATTTCGGGTTTTAGTTTTGTTAGTAAGTACCAAAAAGACCTTGACCCTATATACATATTGCCTGAAAATGTTGCAGCTATGAGTGGTAGATTAAGAATTACAAGAGGTAATATAACTTTGTCAGGTGAATATGCTTATAAATATAATGATCCTTCGACTGATAATAATAAAATATATAAACCAGGACAAGCATTATTGTTAAATATCATTTATGCAAAGAAAGGATTAGGGTTTATTATAGCGGCAAAGAGAAGTGATAATATGAGTTTTCGCTCTGATAGGACAGCTACTGGTAACGTATTAAATATAAATTATTTACCAGTTTTGGCAAAGGAACAATATTACAGCTTTGCTACAATGTATCCTTTAGTAACTCAAATAAATGGAGAGATAGGCTTTCAAACACAATTTATTTATACTTTTAAGAAAGCATCTAAAATAGGTGGTAAATATGGAACAAGTATAACTATAGCTTATGATAGAACTAATTCTTTGAAAAAAAATATATTGCCTGATAGTACTTTTATGGGTTATGCGTCTAAATTTTTAAGTATAGGTAAAGATGTTTATTTTGAAACTACTACTTTAGAAATAAGAAAAAAAATGTCTAAAAGTTTAAATACTATATTTTCTTTTATAAATATTATTCATAATCAAAGTGTACTTTTAGGACATATAGGCGAACCTATAATATATGCTAAAGTAGCTGTAGCTGACATTGTTTGGCGTATTAGTGATTATAAAACGTTGAAATATGAATTCCAGCATTTGTGGACACATCAGGATAAGAAGAATTGGGCAGGCTTACAAATAGAATATACAATAGCTCCTAAATGGTTTTTTAACATAGGTGACCAATATAATTATGCAAATTCTGATCAAAATAGAAGAATACATTATTATACATCAGGAGTAGGTTATGTGCATACTGCTACTCGATTTATGTTTTCTTATGGGCGCCATCGTGAAGGTGTTGTATGTGTTGGTGGAGTTTGTAGAAATATGCCAGCTTACAACGGATTTAGTATTTCAATAATAAGTAGTTTTTAGTTTATGATGTCAAATAAAATTAAATTATTAATACTCTCTTTTGCTGTTTTATTTTTGTCTTGTGACAAAATAAAATCTCCTTTTGTTGAAAATATTGTCCTAGATACTACAATAAATGTTGTGAGAAAAATTTTATTAGAAGATTATACTGGCCATACTTGCCCTAATTGTCCAACAGCTTCGGCAATAATTGATAGTATAAAATCAGTATATCCGAATAACTTGATAATGATGACAATACATGCGGGATATTTTGCAGAGCCTGCTGCACCTCCATACACTATGGATTTGCGTTGTTCTACAGGAAATGAATTGGATGATTTTTTTGGAATATCTGATGTTGGGAATCCTAATGGTATGGTTAATAGAGTATTTTTTAATAACTCACGAATAATTAATCCTAATGATTGGTTTTCAGCTTTTGTTATGGAACAAACAGCAAATACACCTTTAATTAAAATAAACATACAAAATAATTATTATACAGATACACGTTTGTTGCAAACAACTATTTCTTCTCAATTTATAACTAATATTAATGGCACTTATAAATTAGCTGTATATATTTTGGAAGATAGTATTATTGCGCCTCAAAGGAATAATAATCCTAACATTGGTTCGGTCCCTGTTATTAACAATTATATACATCGCAATGTATTGAGAGGAGATTTTAATGGAACTTTTGGTGATACCTTAGCAAATGGGGACATTCAATCAAATTATTTAGTAACTAAAACATATTCAAAAATTATTAATCAACAATGGAACGAAAATCAATGTTATGTATTAGCATACATATACGATGCTTCTAATTATTATATATTACAAACAGAAATAAAGAAAATAAAAAATACTAATTAAATAATAATCTATTTATATTTGTGAGCAAAAGTGTTAATAATAAATTTTAAAATTATTGTTTATGAAAAAGAATTTAGTAAAAATTTGTTCTGTTAGCCTTTCAGTAATATTGTTAATGTTCCTGTTTACTATGTGTAAAGGAGATAAAAATAAAAAAGAAGATATGAATAAAGTATTTAAAGAATTTGTTGCAAATTTAGAAGCTAAAGTTATACCGCTTCATAAAGAAAGTGCACTAGCTTATTTTAATGCTGCTATTTCTGGTAAAGAAGAAGATTTTGCTAAATCTGCTGAATTTGAGATCCAAATGTCGAAGATTTTTGCTAATAAGGAAGATTTTGCTACTTTGAAGAAGATAAAAGAGTCGGGACAAGTTACTGATGAACTTCTTGCGCGTCAACTTGATGTTTTATATAATGCTTATTTAGGCAATCAAATTGATGAGAAGAAACTTGAAGAAATGATACAATTGCAAACAGAAATTGAAAAGAAATATAATAATTTTAGAGCAATTGTAGGGAAAGATTCTCTTACTGATAATCAAATAGAAGAAGTTTTAAGTACTTCTACTGATACACGTAAACTTAAAGATGTATGGATGGCACACAAAAAAATAGGTTCTTTAGTAGCTGATGATATAAAAAAGTTGGTTAAAATGCGTAATGAAGCCGCTGTGAGTTTAGGATTCAAAAATTATCATGAAATGAGTCTTAAGTTAAGTGAACAAGACCCAACAGAAATTGAGAAACTTTTTGATGAGCTTGATAATCTTACAGCTAATGTATTTGTTCAGCTTAAAAGTGAAATTGATGAATATCTTGCAAAACGATATAAAATAAAAAAAGAAGAACTTATGCCATGGCATTATCAAAATCGATTCTTTCAAGAAGCTCCTAAAATATATACACTCGATTTAGATAAGTATTATAAAAATAAAGATGTTGTTGAGTTAACAAAAAATTATTATGCTTCTATAGGTTTGCCAATAGATGATATGCTTGCTAAGAGTGATTTATTCGAAAAACCTGGTAAGAATCAACATGCTTTTTGTATTGATATTGATAAACAAGGTGATGTCAGGGTGCTATGTAATATTAAAAATAATAGCATGTGGATGAACACTATGTTACACGAGTTTGGGCATGCTATTTATGATAAACATATTGATATTAATTTACCTTTCTTCCTTCGTGATCCTGCTCATACTTTTACTACTGAAGCTATTGCAATGATGTTTGGTCGGATGTACTCAAACCCTCCGTGGATTAAAGATAATGTTG
>DAOTOD010000080.1:0-6424 GCA_035451165.1 Bacteroidales bacterium | reverse complement strand
ATGACGGAATTGGTATAGCTGCTATGTTAGCAATACTAACAGATACAAATATTCAACATGGCCCTTTAGAATGTCTTTTTACTATAGACGAAGAAACTGGCTTAACAGGTGCTTTAGGACTAGAACCTGATTTTTTACAAGGAAGAATATTATTAAATTTAGATTCAGAAGATGAAGGGCAATTGTTTATTGGGTGTGCTGGAGGAAAAGATACAATTGCCGAAATGACAGTTAATTTTTTAGAAGCTCCTCAAAATTATATTCCTTGTTTAATAAGCATAACAGGATTAAAAGGTGGACATTCAGGCGACGATATAGACAAAGGATTGGGTAATGCAAATAAAATTTTAGCCCGCATATTATGGGATGCTATTAATGAATATGATATAAAACTTGCTTTTTTTGACGGTGGTAATTTAAGAAATGCTATTCCAAGAGAAGCTATAGCACAAATTTATGTTGCTTCATCTAAAATTAATGAATTAGAATTATATGTTAAAAACTATGAAAATATTATAAAAAATGAATATAAAATAACCGAACCAGATATTAAAATTTCTATACATAAAAATACTTATAATGGCAAAGTATTAGATAATGCATCACAATTAAAATTATTAAATACCATTTATGCTTGCCCACATGGAGTTATTAGTTGGTCTCAAGAAATAAAAGGCTTTGTACAAACTTCAACTAATTTAGCTTCAGTAAAAAACGAAAATAATATAGTAATTATAACTACAAGCCAACGTAGCTCTTTAGAATCAGAAAAAAAATATGTAGTTAATATGGTTTCAAGTGTTTTTCGTTTAGCAGGTGCTAAAATAAGTTACAGTAAAGGTTATCCTGGGTGGGCACCTAACTCTAATTCAAAAATATTAGCTATTACTAAACAGGTTTACAATGAATTATTTAATAAAGCCCCCGAAGTATTAGTAACACACGCAGGGTTAGAATGTGGTTTAATAGGAGAAAAATACCGTGATATAGATATGATTTCTTTCGGTCCTACTATAAAAGGAGTACATTCACCCGACGAACGTTTACACATAGAATCTGTAGAAAAATTTTGGAATTTATTAATTGGTATACTCAAAAAAATATCTGATTAATTATTAAATTCCTAATTCGATTCCTACACGTATTATAGGATTTTGATAAGGAGTATATTGTGTTTCATTAAAATTATATAATAAAATAATGTATGCATAAGCCTTATCCGAAATAGGTTGTCTGTATCCTCCCCCTAATAATAATCCCCATTCTGAAACTGTTTCATTGACACCCAATAAATTAAAAATACTTGTTTTATATGTTAAATATTCATATTCTGCATGAGCAAATATATTTTCGGTAAAAAAATATTTTGAAAATATATTACCGCCCCATACAGTTCTTTTATCAGGAGGAGTGTATCTTTTATCATTATAATACTTATACACACCACCTATACCCACTGCAATATGTTCAGTAATATTATATCCAATTGTAGGAGAAACATCTATAACTGTCACTGTACCAAAAGAAAAACCTATATTACCACCCACTAATACTTTACTTCTATCAATACTTAAATCTTTTTCATTTTGTGAATAGATATTAATACTTAACAAAAAAAATAATAAAATACAAATTCTTTTGTATCTTAACGATACAAAAAGGATTCTTATCATATAATTATATAAAATTAAATTTTCTCCTTTTCAAAATAAAATTTATTGTAAAGGAACTGAACCCATTGCTCCCAGTTCCTTATCTAACATAAAGTAATTATCTGATTTACCTAATAGCTTAAACATATCAAGTATAGAGTTTGCTGTATTTTCTTCCTCTACTTGCTCATTAATATACCACTGTAAAAAAGCAGCAGTATTATAATCTTTTTCTTTTTGAGCTATCTCATATATTTCATTAATAGAAGAAGTTATAAACTGTTCATGTGCAAGCACTTTTTCAAAAATTTCTTTAAGCGATTTAAATTCATTTTCTATTTTCGGCAAGTCTGCAAGTATAGCATATCCACCTCTACTATTAAGGTAATGAATAAGTTTTAATTGGTGCATACGTTCTTCCTCACTTTGTCTGAATAAAAACTTAGCAGATCCTAGATAACTATTAGCTTCGCACCATGAAGCCATTGCTAAATAAAGCCTTGAAGAATGCTCTTCATGCTTAATTTGTCTATTTAATGCTGTTTCAACATTTTTATTAATCATAATATTCTGGTTTTATATGTTTAAAATATGATTGTTCTATAACAAAACATTTGCACCTCCAACAATTTCAATAATTTCTTTAGTAATAGCAGCTTGTCTAACTTTATTATAAGTTAATTTTAAATCTTTCAAAAGCTCTGTTGCATTATCAGTAGCTTTATGCATAGCTGTCATACGAGCTCCATGTTCTGCAACGTAAGAATTTAATAAATATTCATAAAATTTTAATTTAAGAGTGTGTGGTATTAATGTTTTAATAACATCTTGTTTAGTTGGTTCTAATATATATTCCATTTTCTTTTGTGGTTTATTAGCTTTTTTTTCAAAAACAAAAGGTAAAAATTGAGATATTGTTGTTAAATGCACTGCAGCATTTTTAAAATAATTATATATTACAAAAACTTTATCATATTTACCGCTTTCATAATCACTCATTATTGAAGAAGCTACTGAAGATACACTATCATAATTAACATTATCAAAAATATCATTATAAGAATTTATCACATTATAACCTTTTTTTATATAAAATTCTGAAGCTTTTTTACCTATACATATTATATCTAATTTATCAGAAGCATAATATATATTTAATTTTTCATTAATAAAATTTTGTGATGCTTTAATAATATTAGCATTAAAAGATCCACACAAGCCTCTATTACTTGATATTACCACTAAAAGTACTTTATTAACATCTCGTTGATTAAAAAAATTAATATTAATATCTTCAGTTGATTCATACAAGTCTTGTAAAATTTCATATATTTTATTAGCATAAGGTTTTAAACGTATTATATTATTTTGAGCTTTTCGCAACTTAGAGGCAGCAACCATTTTCATAGCACTTGTTATCTGCCTTGTTGAATTAACTGAAGCTATTCTATTTCTTACCTCTTTTAGGCTTGGCATTTTTATTATAAATAATTTTAATAATTAATTTTCATAGCTTTTAGCTATTTCACTTGCTACTATAGTTAACTTTTCTTCATCTTCGTCCGATAAAATACCTGCTTTAAGTCGAGATAGTAAATCTTTATGATAAATATCCAATTTATGAAGTAGTTCATCTTGAAAATTAGCTATTTTATTTAAAGGTATATTTTTAATTATTCCTTTAGTGCCACAAAAGATTATAGCTATTTGTTTTTCAACAGGCATAGGTGAATATTGCGGTTGCTTTAATATTTCAACGTTCCTTCTGCCTTTTTCTAGAACAGCTACAGTAGCAGCATCAAGGTCGGAGCCAAATTTAGCAAAAGCCTCTAATTCTCTATAATAAGCTTGATCTAGTTTTAGAGTACCTGCTACTTTTTTCATAGATTTTATTTGAGCATTACCTCCTACACGAGATACAGAAATACCAACATTAATAGCTGGTCTTATACCTGCATTAAAAAGATTTGTTTCAAGGAATATTTGCCCATCAGTAATAGAAATAACATTTGTAGGTATATAAGCAGAAATATCACCTGCTTGAGTTTCAATAATCGGTAGAGCTGTAAGCGACCCTCCTCCCTTAACCATATGTTTTATAGATTCAGGAAGGTCATTCATATTTTTAGCTATTTTATCATTATCATTTATTCGTGCTGCCCTTTCAAGTAAACGTGAATGTAAATAAAAAATATCGCCTGGATAAGCTTCACGGCCTGGTGGACGTCTTAAAAGCAAAGAAACTTCGCGGTAAGCTACAGCTTGTTTTGACAAGTCATCAAAAATAACAAGAGCATGACGTCCTGTATCTCTAAAATATTCTCCTATAGCAACACCGGCAAAAGGAGCATAAAATTGCATAGCAGCAGGGTCCGATGCCGTAGTCATAACTACCACAGTATAAGGCAAAGCTCCCTTTTCTTCAAGTGTTTTAACAATATTAGCTACTGATGAACCTTTTTGTCCAACAGCTACATATATACAATAAACAGGATCACCTTTTTCGTAAAATTCTCGCTGATTAATAATAGTATCAATAGCAATTGCTGTTTTACCTGTTTGTCTATCACCTATTATAAGTTCTCTTTGTCCTCTACCGATAGGTATCATAGCATCTATTGCTTTAATACCTGTTTGCAAAGGTTCATTAACAGGGCGTCTATAAATCACACCCGGAGCTTTACGTTCAAGGGGCATTTCATAAAATTCTCCTACTAAAGGGCCTTTACCATCAACAGGCTGACCTAGTGTATTTAGAACTCTACCTAATAATCCTTCTCCTGCTCTTATAGATGCAACATGACCAGTACTTTTAACTATATGTCCCTCTTGAATATGCTGAGATTCACCTAATAACACAACACCTACATTATCTTCCTCAAGATTAAGCACTATACCTCTAATTCCACTCTCAACAAATTCAACTATTTCACCAGCTCTGGCATTAATAAGTCCATAAACACGAGCTATCCCATCGCCTACTTGTAAAACTGTGCCTTCTTCTATTAATTCATTTTCATAATTAAAGCCCGCTAACTGTTGTTTAAGTATTGACGAAATTTCTGATGGTTTTATTTTTGACATATAGCAATTTTTTTAAAATATTTTTTCATAAATATTAATTTTAAATTCTTTAGAGAGTCTATTAAGTTTATTTCTTATAGAAGCATCATAACGTTTGCCATCAATTGAGAGTACAAAGCCACCAATTAATTTTGGTTCCACAATTGTAACAAGTTCTATATCAGAAGCGAATATATTTTTTAATACTTGGATTACTTGTAATTTAATATTTTCGTTTATATCTATAGCACTTCTAAATTTAGCTAATTTAATCCCCATTTTTTCTCTATAAATATTAATATATTGATTAGCAATATCATAAATTAAATTTTCTCTTTTTCTACGAATTACTAATATTAAATATTTTAATGATATTTCATTAATTTTATCCTTTAACAAAGCTTTTACAATTGATATTTTTTTAGATTGTTTAATAATAGGATTATTTATAGTTTGGTTTAATTCTTTAAATCCAAATACATATTGTATAATTCTCATATCATCTGCTACAATTTGAACTAAATTTAATTCTTGAGCTAAATTAAATAAAGCTTTTGCATATCTTATTGATATATTTTCATATTTCATAAATAAACAAGTTTTAATTAGTTAAAACTCATTTTATCTAGCATTTGTTTAATTATTTTTTCTTGTTTTTCTGTTTTTGATATTTCTTCACTAATAAGTTTTTCAGCTATTTCTATTGACAATGTAGCTATTTGATTTTTTAAATCAGTTAGTGCTGCCATCTTTTCATAATTAATGCTTTCTTTAGCTGCCTGTATAATTCTATTAGCTTCTTCGTTTGACTTCATTTTAGCCTCATCTATAATAGAATCTCTTATTTGACGAGCTTCTTTAAGTATAAGATCTCGTTCAGCTTTAGCTTCTTTTAAGAGTTGTTCATTATTAAGTTTAAGTTTTTCGATTTCTTGACGAGCTATATCTGCTGCATGTATAGCTTCATCAATAGTATGTTCCCTTGCCTTTAACATTTCCAATATTGGCTTCCAAGCAAAGCGTTTTAAAATAAACAACAGACAAAGAAATGCCAAAGTCATCCAAAAAACCAATCCTAAATTTGGTGTAAGCAAATCCATATTTTATTATTTTTTAACTGTTTCTATTAATTAAATAGTGCCGATAAATAAATTATCGGCACTATAAATAAATATCAGAGTATGATAAGCAAGCAAACTACTACACCAAAGAAGGCAACCCCTTCAATAAGTGCAGCTGCTACTATCATATTTGATCTGATATCACCGGCTGCTTCAGGTTGACGAGCTATAGATTCAAGAGCACTACTCCCTATTCTACCTATACCTATAGCAGCAGCAATAACCACTATACCTGCTCCAAGTGCTGCCCCAAGTTTAGCTAAAGGAGCTAGGTCAACTACAGTTTGTAATAAAATTGATAATACTGACATAATGATTTAGTTTTGGTTATTAATAAATACCGCTTCATACGGTTTATTCTCAATTTTTTTATTTTGATGATGTTCTCCATTAGTATGATCTTCTTCTGTTGCTAATCCAAAATATAGCGAAGAAAGTAAAGTAAATACATAAGCTTGAATAAAGGCCACAAGTAATTCAAGTAATGACATAAATATAATAAATACAATAGATCCAGCTGCTACCGACACCCCACCTGTTACATTAACGGCGCCAAAAATAAATATAAGACTTACAAAACCTAAAATG
>DAOTOD010000079.1:4406-6432 GCA_035451165.1 Bacteroidales bacterium | reverse complement strand
CTATTAGATATTCCTACAACTAATAATACTCAAGGTGATAATAAAACTACAGTTCCTACTATTAGTCCTTTTGATTTAAATAATCCATCTTTATATACTACAGAAGGATCTTCATCTGATACTGGTGATGAATGTAAAATTACTTCTATATACTTGGATTCTAAACAGCCAATATATGAAATCGGCGATACAATAAAAGGCACCATTCGTTCTTCTTGTGCAGATAAATTAAAAATTAATAAATATACTATTCAATTTTTGCCCGAGCAGGGAGATAAAGGTATTACTATTTCAAGTACTGATGGTAAATTTGAACAAAGATATGATATTAATATAATTACTATATTAGCTAAAGCTGGACAATCTGGTAAAACAAAAGTAAAAATTGTTGCAGTAGGTAATTACGAAAATGCTAAAGGTGAAGCTAAAATTACTGCACCCAAAGAAATTTATATTACAGTTGATGCTGGAAGTACTGAAGGAGATACTACACCAACAGGTGGTAAAACAATTAAAATTGCTGTTGATAAAAAAGAATATAACAAGTTAGACGATACAATAAAATTAACTATTGTATCTAAACCAGAAGGACTTGTAGATTGTGGATATAATCTCGAAGCTGATTATCAAAATACAGGGAAATATGGTTATAAAGTAGAAGGTATAGAAATCCCCAATTGTACGGGTAGTATCAATATCCCCGTGAATAAAGCTTATAAAATGAAATTAAGTGTAGCTGGTTATATTCGTAAAGGAAACAAAACTACTACTTATGAATCTGATCCTCAATTTATAGAACTTGTTTATAAACCCGGAGCAAAAACAGATACTAGCAAAATTAAAAATGATTGTTATCTTGATATTGTTAGTATGACACCCAATACAAATAAAATTTATGTTACCAATCAGCAAACTCAAGATATTACTGTTAAGTTTAAATTAGTTTGTACCGATTATAGTACTATTGATGTTAAACCAACAAAAGTAAGTGCTTATATTGATATCCATGATTTATACAATGAAGGCAAAAAGCAATCTGTTTTATGTCAGAGCCAAAATATGAATGCTGAAGTTTATAAATCTGGTACAGAATATACTTTGAGTTGTTCTGCCAAAACCTTAGCTACTTTACCAAACGATGCCAGATTAAAACTTTTGATGGTAGATATGTATTATCTCACCAATCAAGAAGACGGATTTCATCATGGAGAAGAACATACTGAAAGATTTATTTCTACCAGAGACAAAGCTATACAAATAGTTACTAATGAAAATAAAGGAGGAGATAAAGGAGGAGGAGCAGAAGGAAAACCAAGTCCAGAGCAACAAAAAGAAATAATTCATCTTTCTGTTAATCCTACTATAGCTTATGAAAATCAAGAGCTTACTTTTACTATTACTTCAGATTATAAACCTCAGGCTAATGAGGCAAAATGTATGATATATTGGAAAAATTCTGATCAAAAAGAAGGTAATTTTATCTCGAATTATAGTTTAGATAATTTACTTACCACTAAAATCTTTAAAGCCAAAAAAGATGGAGCTCAACAAACATATATTCAAGTTCGTTGTGCTGATGCGACAATTGCTACAAAATATTATAGTAATACAGTTACAGTTCATTTAGCCGAAAGTTGAGGAGAAATATGTAAAGCTAATCCTTGTCAATTTACATTTGATATTACAAAACAAATTAATCTAAAATATGAAAACAATAAACCAATAAGCTCTGATAATTTAACAATGAAAGTTGTTGGTAAGGGTAATCTCAACAAATTCCAAAAAACATTTGCTCGAATAAAAATTGATAATACAATTATCCAAGATATAACTATCCCAGATTCTGGTATAAGAGAATATGCTATATCTAATCTTTGAAGTAAATTACCAGCCCAAACTAAAACCAACATAGAAAATACATTAAAGACATACAATAGTGCCAAAGTTAATGCCACATTAGAAGTTTGAAGCACTTTTGACGAAGAACAAGCAAAGACTAACAAAAAAGTTAATTGTAATTGATTAT
>DAOTOD010000079.1:2881-4306 GCA_035451165.1 Bacteroidales bacterium | reverse complement strand
ACTTTTGACGAAGAACAAGCAAAGACTAACAAAAAAGTTAATTGTAATTGATTATTAACAACCCAAGATATTGTGTTTACAAAACAAACAACTAAACCACCAGAAACTAAACCAACAGATACTAAACCTGAAGAATCAAAAGAAGGGGCTTGAGTAAAATTAAAAGCTGATAAAACTAAAATTAAAAAAGGTGAATCAGTTATATTCAGTTGAGAGTCAGGGGGAGGAGTACACGATGCTTGCACTTTAGACTGTTATGATGGTGCTGGGGAGTTAATAATTGCATGAGCCGGGTTAGGCAAAACAGATAAAAAAGAAATAATTCCAGAAGAAAATTGTGTTTGTAGAGTACACTGTATCTCGGAAGAATTGAACGAACTTATAGACAATATAGACGATAAAGGAGGGGAGGAAAAATTTAGAGAATATGTAAAAGATGATAAAAACCGTGGAATCGTTTTCAGTAATAACGTGAAGATCGAAGTTTTGTCGTCAAAAGAACCAGAAAAATCGACAATACAAGGACAAATTCCTACTGGCTGTTCCAAAGTATCAATTTCTGACGATATTACAAATAAATCTATTCCAAGTGCTAGTGTACAATTAGTAAATAAAGATAATAAATATTCAGGATTAGCAAAAGTTAATGCTTATATTGATGTACCAGGATACTCAACTATTTTTTTGCCAGATTGGAATAGCAATGGAGCTAAAGGTATAACAAATTTAGTATATCCATTTAACTTAAATACTTCTAGTGCCTTAAAAGAATTAGCAAAAATTCCATCGTCTAAAATAAATCAAGCTACACTGACAATTAATGTTTGAGCTTTTACCAAAGATGGTGGTTTTATGGATTTATGTAATAGACATAAATTTACTAACAAAGGGGGAGAAATAACTCCCAGCACAAAACCTCCAGAACCTAAAAAAGCGACAAACTGTAGTACAATATGTAATCAAGCTCCGTCAATAACTTTTGGTTTAATGGGTTTGGGTGCCCAGAGTTCTTTTGTATCCTGAGAGAATTTACCAAAAGATCTTACGTATAATAATATACTAATGAGCCGTTTGTGTGTTAGAGTAAACTATAAGAACTGTAATAATCAGGCTATTTTCAATAGGGGTATAGCTTTGAAAGTTAATAATTCGTTAATAAAAACACAGACCTTTACGCCAGATAATTATACTATGTATTATCTTGCAAGTCAAACTGGTGCAATTGATATTTGTAGTGGTACAGTAAAAGAATTAGAACAATTAGGAGAATTAAAATTTGTTCCTGACAAACTCCATTTTGCAACGTTAAAACTATCTGCTGACACTACTTTGTGTACAGACAAGAACTGCTCGTTGTATTGTTTTTATGAAAATAGCGTACAAAAAAAGGTAAATTTAACTTCCATAGAACAACAAAGATAAATT
>DAOTOD010000079.1:0-2781 GCA_035451165.1 Bacteroidales bacterium | reverse complement strand
TTCACAAAACTTTCGTACCTTCTTCTTCAGAAAAAACGGTTTTTAATGATTTATCATTATTACAAAAACAAGAAAAACAATTAAGAAAGATAAACAAAAAAGATAAAATTGTAGTTGTTGATAATACAGAAAGTTTATTAGAGTGGATTAAACAAACAAAAATTAAAGGAATGGATGCTGTTGTAGCTATTGGTTGCCGATTTGCTGATAAAGGAGACGAGCCATCTTATTTAGCTAAACAAGTGGCTGAAACTAGTGCTCAATTAGAAAAAATATCTAAAGAATTAGTTTTATCAAGTGGTAAAGAAAAAATCGGTACTTCCATTACTGAAGCCGAAAGCCTATATGAATATATTGAACAAAATTTGAAATGACCTCAAATTATTTATTTTGAAACTCAAAGTAAAAACACATCTATTGACCAATGTTTTCGTTTAATAGAAATGTGTTATCAAAACAATTGAGATAGAATTACTATAGTTAATATAGCTGATAAATTTTATTTAAAACGTTTTGCAAAAACATTTTCTTTTCTTTGTAAAAAATTATTGCCCGATAAAGAAATAAATGTTTTTATTGTTCCTGCCGGTATTGAAAAATCATTAAATAATGTTGCTTCTTTTTCTTTCGACAAACTATTTTCTCAAAAATGAAGCTCTGATATTGATTGAAAATGAATGAAAAAACGTGAAGGCTTTAATTTGTGGAATATTGGTTCGTCTGTAGCAACTGATATATTATTACATTCTGGTGCTTGAAAAAAGATGTGTTATACAAAAGATAAACAAAACATAGATAAATAAAATTTGACAAAAATAGAAAAATTTGCTAAAATAATAAACAATCTCTACCAAGGTGAAATTGCAAAACAGCCCTCGAAAGGGGGCTGTTTTGTTTTGATAAAAATAGAGTTAATCAAAAAGAATCTGATAGAACAGAAAAATGAATTAATTTGTTTTAACATTTTGATATACAGATATATTTGTACAAAATAAAAACAGAAAATCAAAACAGGCAGGAAAATTTCTGCCTGTTTTGATTTTTTCTTAATTATGTGTTAATATAATAATATATATGAAATTTAGAAAAAATTTAGGAAATGGAAAATCATCACAGACTTATTTGAGTAGATATTGTTCGAGGCATAGGAATAATTTTTATTATTTTAACTCATATGCCGATTAATAGAAATCTGACTGCCTATAATTGTTCTTTTGCTTATTAAATTTAGGAAATGGAAAATCATCACAGACTTATTTGAGTAGATATTGTTCGAGGCATAGGAATAATTTTTATTATTCTAACGCATATGCCGATTAATAGAAATCTGACTGCCTATAATTGTTCTTTTCAATTAGGTATTTTTTTCTTTTTTTCTGGTTATTTGTTTCATATTTCTAACAAACAAAAATCCGATTTAGGTGAACAAAAATGTTCAGATTTTAAAATATTTTTGATATCTCGAATTAAAGGCATTCTTGTGCCTTATTTATCATTATCTTTGATTTCAATGATTTTTTATTTATTTTATTATCACGTACCTTTTTATAGTATTATTACTTTTAAAGATATGTTATCAGTTTTTCTTTTTGGTGCAAGAAATACTATTTTCTATAATATTCCCTTATGATTTTTGCCTACATTATTTTTGGTAGAATGTTTGTATTATTTTTTACGAAAATATTGTAATAAAGATATAATGATACTATTCATCTCATTATTATTAAGCTGTTTTAGTTTTATATGGCTCAATGCTCTTTACCAAACAAAAGTATTTTGAACCTGACCAGTAGCTATATATTATTTAATTTATTTTACTATTGGCAATTTAGCAAGAAAATACATCAAGGAAAATACCAGAATTAGCATATCCAATATCAATGGTATTTTGTTTGTTTTGTGTTTATTATTAAATATCTCTATGTATTATTTTCCTGATATTTATTTTTCTATTTTAAGTTTTCAAACCATATCATTACATAGCATTAAGCTATATTTTACCGCTTTGCTAATAATGTTAGCAGGTACTTATGTGTATATTTGTATTTCTCGAATTCTGGCTAATAAATTTAAACATATTTATTTTTTAGAATATCTCGGTCAAAATTCTTTAATCTTTTTTGGATTACACATTCCAGTTATGTGATGCATTAGATCGCTTTTCCAATATTTCGATATCTCTATTACTGCCCGTTTTAATTTAATTGGTATTGTTTACGCCTTTCTTACTATTTTGATACTTTGACCCATTAGTTATTTGATCAATAAATATTGTCCCTGAATTATTGGAAAATATTCTAATAATAAATCTAATAATACAAAAGTTTTGGCATAATTTTTTTATAAAATATTATAGTAAATCCCTAAAAGTTTTATAGCTATTTTATTATATTTATAGCATATTATGTAATATATGTAATAGTTGGTTTATCTAAAAAATAATATCCTGAGTATTGATTTAATTCATTTTTTATGTTAGTATACCTGTTGCTATATTATAGTAAACTTAATTTTAATAAGAAATCTAAACTTAATATTATGCTTAAAAAACTAATTCCACCCAAGATGTTTCAACAATTACTAAAGTATAAATGATTGATATTGGTAATTGTTATTTTTATTGTTGTTTTTGGTATTTTTAGTTGGAGAAATGCTATTAGTAGCAACAATTCATTAAAATATGTAATAGCAGAAGTCAAAAAAGACTCTATTAATACAAGCGTTTCAGGGACTGGCCAAGTAGCTGCTTTGCAACAAATAGATCTAAAATTAAAAGCATCA
>DAOTOD010000078.1:0-6479 GCA_035451165.1 Bacteroidales bacterium | reverse complement strand
AAAAATCTTTTGGTACCTGGGCTAAGCCAGTATGCTCTATCTTTCCATGAGCCACCTTTGTATATACGTGCTTTATCATTAATCAAAGAAGTTACTCCATAATCATACATAAGTGGTTTATTTTCATTTACCGTACCATCTTCATTTTTTTCATTAAAATATATACTTGATGCATAATCTCCGTCCAAATAATTAATATTATTAGCTTTACGGTAATTACGTCTATTTTCAGCCTCTTTAACAGTAACTTCTCTCCATCTTATACGTCCTAAAGAATCTTTTTCAGCTATTGCAAGTTCTTCATTTAACTCTTTAGTTTGAAATACATTGCCTCTAAAAGGTCTAAAGTCAGTAACATCTTCAGGTGAAAGTGGTCGATAAACATCCATTACCCATTCAGCTACATTACCAGCCATATTATATAGACCATAATCGTTTGGCCAATAAGAAAACACAGGAGCTGTAATATCTGCTTGGTCATTCAAGTTACCAGCAACTCCCATATTATCTCCACGTCCTCTTTTAAAATTAGCAACAAAATCACCTAGGTTTCTAATGTTATCATTTCTTAAAATATGTCCATTCCATGGATATATTCTTCGTTCAATAACTCTTTCATAGAGTGTATTTCCTATTAGTCCAAGTGCGGCATATTCCCATTCTGCTTCAGTGGGTAAACGATATCTTGGCAACAAAATACCATCTTCCATTCTAACTTTTCTAGTTCCACTACCATTAGGGTTTAAGTCAATAAGGTCATTCTTAACAACCCCTTCATATTGCCCTGCTAAATAAGCTTCTGTATTAAAATTATTTTCATTTTGCTGGTCAGGGTCAACTCTAAGAATACCTTCTCTTATAAGTATATGTTCATTAACTCTGTCAGTGCGCCATGCGCAATAGTCATTAGCCTGTTTCCAATTTACTCCTACTACAGGATAATCTCTGTAAGCGGGGTGACGTAAATAAGTTTCTACATAAGGTTCGTTATAAGCTAAGCGATCTCTCCATACTAATGTATCAGGTAAAGCTTTAATATAAACCATTGGATAATCAGTTCCAAAAACTCTGTATAACCAATAAAGATACTCTAAGTAGTCAAGGTTTCTAATTTCTGTTTGGTCCATATAAAACGATGATACAGTAACTCGTCTAGGCATATTGTTCCAATCATAAGGTACATCTTGTTCAGTTCGTCCCATAACAAAAGTTCCGCCTTCAATTAAGACAAGTCCTGGGCCTGTTTCTTGTTCAGTATAAGGGACTACTTCAAAACCTCCATTTTTAGGTTGATTATATTCCCACCCTGTAGTAGGTGAATATTCTTTTTTACATGATGCAAAAATTAGTATTATTATTGCTATTATGATATTAAATTTCACTTTGTTGTTAATCATATATGATTATTTTTTTTGTTTACAAAATTAAAAATAATAACTAAAAAGACGGGCAATTTATTGTACGTACACGTTTTTTGGCAGGTTTACAATCAAATTGTAAAGCAAGAGAAAATTCATGAGAACCGCCCGAAGCATTAGATAATTTAGAAACAGTAATATCATAGCTATAACCGAACTTAAACATACTTTGTTGAAACCCCATAAGTAATATTAGAGCATCTGGATTTTGAAAATTTTGTCTGAACCAAATGCCACCTACAAAAGGGTATTTATTAAAATACAATCCATAATTCATTTGTTGAAAATTTTGTTGTTGCATATACAACAAATTAGGAGATAAAGTAGGGTCTTCTATTCTACGTCGACGATAACGTCTGCCTTGTTTTTTCAGATCAATAATTCCTCCTGTATGAATTGTTAATTTCATAGGTAATTTACTCACACTAATAAATCCCTCATTAGGTTCTGTAAGATGATGCACTGCAATACCGCCAAAAAAGCTTTCGCTATAACCTAATAATCCAACTGCAAAATCAGTAGCAGAACGTTTTAATTCGGGCTGTTTTTCATTAGTATTAAATACAAAACCATGTTTAGGATCTATTTGGTCTCCAAATGTTAATTTTTGCCAATCTAAATTTTTTTGGAAGTAGGATGCTTGAAAACCTGCTTTTATTGAAAAATAACGATTTACCGTTAAGCGATAAGAATAAATACCGCTTATCATATTAGTAGTTAAAGTTCCTTCGCCGGCTCTATCGGTATTAACCATCAATCCAACTCCTCCAGATATAGCATCTATATGTTGATCATAAGAAGCACTATAAGTAACATAAGTACCTGATATTGAAGGCCATTGATTTCTATAATTCATTATAAGCCTTGGGCATATAGCAGTTCCTGCAAAAGCAGGATTTAAATATAATGGGTTAGCGTAAAACTGTGAAAAATGGGGGTCTTGAGCCCTAAGCGAAAGCATAGGTAAAATCGTTGCTATAGCTACTAATAATATGATTATTTTTTTAACCATAGAAATGCAAATATAATGTGCATAATATTAAAAGTTACAATAATACAAAAAAATATTAAAAAAAAACATAATTTTTTTAATTAGTTTTTTATACATTTTTATTTTTCAAAAAGTTTCATTGCGGCATATTTAATTTTAATTTTTATGTAAAATAATATTTTAATTTTGTTTTAGTTATATTTTAAAACAAAACTATAATGAATTGTAATTATAACAGATTAAAATTATCGCTATTTTTTTTATTAACTTTTTCTTTCATTTTTAGTAATTACTCTCAAAATAATTCACTTATACTTAAACGACAAATTAATTGGTATATTACTAGTACCTACGACTCAAACTTTGCAAGTAAAAATTTAATGACATTTGATAACTGTATTTATAACACAAATTATAATTTTTTGCCTATTTATTATGAAGAAATACCTTTAAACGAAGCTAACGATGCAGAAATTAATATTCAACAACTTGAATATCAACCATTAAATACTTATGAATATAATTTATTATCATATGATGTAAATAAAATTAAGAATAATGAAATAAAAATTAATAGTGAAATTATTTATAATAAAAAGAGGCCATCTCTTATCATAAATTTTTTACCTTTTCGTTTAAATCCTACCAGTGGGGATGTTGAAAAATTAATTTCATTTGAAATAATATTATCTTATCGTATAAATAAAAATAAAAAATTAAAAAGACAATATATTAATTCTTCTGTTTTAGCAACCGGAACATGGTATAAAATAGCTGTATCAAGTACTGGTATATATAAAATTACATACGAAAATCTCATAAGCGCAGGCGTATCATTGCCTGTTGCCTCAGATAACATAAAATTATTTGGTAATGGAGGAGGAATGTTGCCTGAAAAAAATAATTTATTTCGATATGATGACTTGCAAGAAAATGCCATATGGGTTGAAGATGGAGGAGATGGTATTTTTGGCCCTGGGGATTATATACTTTTTTATGGAGAAAGTGCAAATAAATGGCAATATAATAAAAATACAAATTATTTTAACCATATTAATCATTTATATTCTGACTTAAATTTTTATTTTTTAACAACTAATGGTACATCTCCTGGAAAAAGAATTACTCTTATTCCTTCTCCCAATACTCCCGTGACTGATGTAGTAAATAAATTTAATGATTATGCTTATCATGATAAAGATTCTTTAAATCTAATGAAATCAGGTAAAATATGGTTCGGTGAAAAATTTGATGTTTTAACTTCATATAATTTCTCTTTTAATTTTCCCAATATAGTTACTAGCTCCGTCGCTACTCTTAATGTAGATGTTGCTGCAAATTCTCCTGTTATTAGTTCGTTTTTAATTAAAGTTGATAACAATAATATTTCTTCTATAATGGTACAGCCTATTTTATCAGGCTTTTCTTCCGATTATGCTCAAATGGCTAATGATACAATTAAGTTTTTACCTTCAAGCGATAATATTAATGTAACTATAAGCTATAATAAACCTGTTAGTTCATCGATAGGATGGTTAAATTATATTGAATTAAATGTAATGAGAAACTTAATTATGACAGGGGGACAAATGTGTTTCAGAAATACTGAATCAATAGGACCTGGTAAAGTAACAGAATTTCATATTTCAGGAGCCAATAATTTATTAAAAATTTGGGATGTTACTGACCCTATTAATGTTGGTTTAATTCAAGGGAATTTAGTAGGAAACAATTTTATATTTAAAGCTAAAACTGATTCACTTAAAGAATTTATTGCTTACGATGATTCTTATTTTTTAAAAGTTTCAAGAATAACTCCTATAGCTAATCAAAATTTACATGGATTGGGGCAATATGATATGGTTATAATTACTTATCCTGACTTTATATCAGAAGCTCTTCGTCTAGCTAATTATCACACAATTAAATCAGGATTAAGTGTTTTGGTCGTTTTCCCTGAATCTATTTATAATGAATTTTCTTCTGGTAAACAAGATATATCTGCCATACGTGATTTTATAAAAATGTTTTATGATAGAGCTACTAATGAAAATGAATTACCTAAATATCTATTATTATTTGGCGATGGTTCTTATGATCCTAAATTAAGAATTAGCGAAAATACTAATTTTATTCCTACTTTTCAATCTTTAAATTCTACCCAGCTCACTTCTTCTTATGTTTCTGATGATTTCTACGGATTACTTGATGACGGAGAAGGTTATGAATGTAATGGGGCTCTTGATATAGGCATAGGTAGATTACCAGTTAAAACTATTGAAGAAGCAAAAGCTGTTGTAGATAAAATTATACGTTATTTAGACAATAGTAATGAAACCGCACAAAATGGCGGATGTAATGTTTTCTTATCTTCGATACAACCATTAGGTGACTGGCGAAATATTATTTGTTTTATAGCTGATGATGAAGATAACAACCTACATTTTTCACAAGCAGAAGCTCTTGCAAGTATTGTTGAAAGTGAAAATAAACAAATAAATATCGAAAAAATATACTTGGACGCTTACCAACAGCAAATTTTTTCAGGAGGACAACGCTATCCTGATGTTAATGATGCTATAAATAAGAGAGTGGAAAGAGGTGCTTTAATTATTAATTATACAGGTCATGGAGGTGAAGTGGGCTGGGCACACGAAAGAATACTTGAATTATCTGATATCAATAAATGGAAAAATAAAAATAACATGCCTGTATTTGTTACTGCAACATGTGAATTCAGCAGATTCGATGATCCAGTAAGGACTTCAGCAGGAGAATACGTTTTACTTAATGGAAATGGTGGCGGAGTAGCTTTATTTACTACTACAAGACTTTCCTTTTCTAATACAAATTTTAACCTTAATAAAAGTTTTTACCAACAAGTTTTTAAAAAAGTAAACGGGGAATATTTGAAAATGGGAGACATAATAAGATTAAGTAAAATAGCTAATGGATCTAATGCTAATATAAGAAATTTTATTTTGTTAGGTGACCCTGCCCTTAATGTAGCTTTACCTCGTTTGAAAGTTGTCACTACTCAAGTACCTGATACTATAAAAGCTTTATCTAACGTAACCATAAACGGCTACATAGCGGATGAATATTCAAATAAAATAACAAATTTTAATGGAGTAATCAATATTAATATCTTTGACAAACCTTCTACTGTTACAACATTAGGGAACGATCCAACCAGCTATCCTGCAAGCTTTTCTATACAAAAAAATATAATATATAAAGGTAAAGCTAGTGTTAATAATGGTGATTTCTCATTCTCTTTTATAGTACCTAAAGATATATCATATAAATTTGGCAATGGGCGAATTAGTTATTATGCAGAAGATAATTATACTGATGCCGCCGGATATTATGAAAACTTTATTATTGGTGGTGCTAATTTAAATGCTTTTGGCGATAATGAAGGCCCAGAAATAAAACTATATATAAATGATACATTATTTAAAGATGGAGGAATAACAGATGAAAACCCTGTTTTATTAGCTTATATTAAAGATTATAGCGGTATAAATACAGTAGGTAATGGCATCGGGCATGATATAGTTGCTATTTTAGATGGTAATACCGAGAAATCATATATATTAAATGACTATTATGAAGCTGATATAGATACATATAAAAGTGGAGTAATTAAATTTCCTTTTTCTAATTTAACTGAAGGTCTTCATACTATAAAATTAAAAGTATGGGATGTTTATAACAATTCTTCTGAAGCTTATATCAAATTTATTGTTTCATCCTCTTCTGATATTATAATTACCAAAATAATTACTTATCCTAACCCTTTTTCTGAAAGTGTTTCTTTCGTTTTCGAACATAACCAACCATGTTGTCAATTAGATATAAATATTGAAATATATTCTATAATGGGACAATTAGTTAAAACAATAAATACTTCTGTTGAAACCAGCGGATATGTTACATTGCCTATTACGTGGAATGCTATAAGCAATGATGGGAAATTTGTAGGACCTGGCTTTTATATATATAAATTAACTGTTAAAAATAAAGAAGGTAAAGTATATAATTTAAACGGTATTTGTTATATAATA
>DAOTOD010000077.1:0-6485 GCA_035451165.1 Bacteroidales bacterium | reverse complement strand
TTCTTTATATATTACTTCTTCATCTGAAACAGCTGTAAGAGCTTTAGGATCCCAGTTAACCATCCTAACGCCTCTGTATATGAGCCCTTTTCTATATAAATCAACAAATACGATAATTACAGATTCGTATAGTTCTTTGTCCATAGTAAATTTAGTTCTTCCCCAGTCGCAAGAACACCCTAATTTTTTAAGTTGTTCTAAAATGATGCTACCATGTTTATTTTTCCATTCATAAGCATGCTTTAAAAACTCTTCTCTTGTGATGTCTTTTTTTTCTATGCCTTCACTTTTAAGTTTAGCTACAACTTTAGCTTCGGTAGCAATAGAAGCATGATCAGTTCCGGGCAACCATAAAGCATTTTTACCTTCCATACGTGCTTTTCTTACTAGTACATCTTGTAAAGTATTATTTAATACATGTCCCATGTGTAAAACACCGGTAACATTAGGAGGGGGAATAACGATACAATAAGGCTCCCTTTTATCCGGAATAGATCTGAATAAGTTATTCTTTATCCATTCTGAATACCATTTCTCTTCGGTTAGAGATGGATCATACTTAGGCTTTATTTCCATATTTTCAATTAGCTTAAAAAGATTTCAAAAGTACTAATTTTTTGTTTTCTTTAAATATTTTATTTTGGCATTATATTTTTTAAGTAAGTGATTTATTAAAATTTTGTTTTTAGATATAAATTATGTAATTTTATAAAGTTAAAAAGTTCTTTTTATGTTAAGAAAAATTATTATTTATTTAGGCATATGTATATTATTTATAGGCTTTTGTAGCCAAAATTTAATTCATGCTCAACTACAATACAATGGGGTTAAGTTAATTTCAAATTCTCAAACAGTTCCTTCTGGTAAAGTATGGAAAGTTGAAAGTATTTTGAGTAATCAGTATGATATACAAAATATTAGTGTTAGCGGTGCAAAAATTTTAGTTAATGGTAACTCTATATATTTAGTAAATAGAACGTCTACATGTAATAGTAGTATAGCTTATTTCCCTGAACAAATGCCTATGTGGTTGCCGGCAGGAACTACCCTTGCTCCTTCAACAGGAG
Organism: Bacteroidales bacterium; assembly: GCA_035451165.1. Taxonomy (GTDB): domain Bacteria; phylum Bacteroidota; class Bacteroidia; order Bacteroidales; family JAKIYJ01; genus JAKIYJ01. The sequence continues at coordinate 5,418 of DAOTOD010000077.1, read as the reverse complement.
TGGTTTATATAAGTGTTATAGAATTTAATATAGTACCTTGATAAAAATGAGGAGAAATTAAAAATGTTAAGATTAATTTTAAATTTAATATTATTAATGTCTATTTCTGTCAATACAATTTATCCACAAAGTAAAATTTTGCAATTTAATTGTGTGAAGCTAATAACTACTACTGTTGAAACTGTTCCTGCTGGTAAAGTTTGGAAGGTTGAAAGTATTTTTACTGATCAAGCTTCAGCAGGCAGTCCTTCTGAAACAACTACACCTGCAATATTAGTTAATGGAGTTAAAAATTATTATATTGTACCAACTCCGAGAGGTTCTGGTTTGTTTGCATATGCTCCAGCAGGGTTCCCTTTTTGGTTACCCGCCGGTGCTACTCTTGCTGCTTCAAATAAAGTTAAATATGTTAATGTAATTGAATTTAATATAGTAACAAACCCATAAAATAATTAACAAAAGTAATTTTAGTAATTAAATTTTATAAAAATGAAAAATAAAATTTATATAAAAACTTTTTTAACTTGTTTGTTTTTATTGATAATTTTTAATAGTATTGTAATAAAAGCTCAGAAAACACTTGAATTTAATCAAGTTAAACTCATTACTTCTACTACTGAAACAGTACCTACAGGGAAGGTTTGGAAAATAGAAAATATAGGTTCTGCTATACATACAGCTCCTATTACTAGCTCATCTGCCACTCCTGCAATAGTTGTAAATGGCACAACAATATATTTGTTTATAGCTCGAACAACAAATACTTCAGATTATTACGTTACACCAGCTCCTTTTTTTCCTATATGGCTACCAGCTGGTACAACATTAGCAACTTCAAATAATATAAATTTTATTAGTGTTATTGAATTTAATGAAATACCTTAAGAATAAAATTTAATTAAGAGCTATTTTATTTTATAATTTAGTTTAATAGTTATTGATGCTTTCTTTTCTTTAGAACTAGTATTAAAAGTTCCGCCCCATGAATAGTCTTCATCCGAATTTTCGCCTGTTATTTGAAAAATACCCATTTGAGCATTACATAATTTGCCTAATTGTACTCCTGACATTTTAGCTATTGTTTCAGCTCTTAGTCTTGCATCTTCAGTTGCTTTCGAAAGTAACTCAATCTTTAAGTCGGCTAATTTTGTATAATAATATCTTGGAGTTGAAGAATAAAAATGTATACCCATATTTAGCAATTCTGTGATTTTTCTTGATATATTTTCAATTTTTTCAACTTCTTTTGACGATATTTGAATAGGAACAGTTAACATATAACCTTCAAATTCATCCTGTATGTATCTACCGTCATTTGAATATTTACCTTTTCGCTTTTCTTGTATTTCTACAGCTTTAAATACAATTTCATTAGGATTTACACCATTTGAATTTAAATATTCTTCAATCACTTTTTTGTCATTATCAAGTTCAACATAAGCTTGCTTTAAATCCTTGTTTTCTCTAGTAAAATATCCTTCCCATACAATTAAATCTGAAGTAAAAGATTTTTCACCTAATCCTGTTACACTTATTATTTCTTTAGCTTTAAATTTGGCTCTATAAGCATCACTAATATAAAAAGTAGCAATAATTATTGCTATAAAAATTAAAATTGAATTTACATAATTGCTTTTCATAAGTTTCATATTTTTAAAAAATTTACCATAAAATTATATAATTTTTTATAATAAAAAAAATACTTCGATAAATATTGGGTTTTTATCATAAGTTTTATTATAAATAAATAATTTAATTAATTTTGTTGTTAAATTTTTGAAATATGACACAAAAACAAACTGTTACAAAAATTACTACACATGTTCTACAAGCAATGAAAGCTTGTGGGGAAAAAATAGCTATGCTTACAGCTTATGACTACAGTATGGCACGTATTTTAGATGAAGCAGGTATAGATGTTATTTTAGTGGGCGATTCTGCTTCTAATGTTATGGCAGGCCATAAAACTACTCTTCCTATAACACTTAATGAGATGATATACCATGCTAGTTCTGTGGTAAGGGGTGTTTCTAGAGCTCTTGTTGTTGTTGATTTACCTTTTGGAACATATCAAGGAAATTCTTATGAAGCATTACAATCAGCTATTCGAATTATGAAAGAATCAGGAGCTGACGCAGTTAAATTAGAAGGAGGTAGTGAGGTTATAGAATCTGTGGAAAGAATACTTTCGGCAGGTATTCCTGTTATGGGGCATTTAGGACTTACGCCTCAAGCTATTCATAAATTTGGAACTTATGTTGTAAGGGCAACTAGTAAAGAAGAAGCTGATAAATTAGTTAAAGACGCTCATTTACTTCAAAAAGCAGGATGCTTTTCAATAGTTCTCGAAAAAATACCTGCTAAACTTGGAGAGCAAGTAGCTAATGAAATAAAAATACCTGTTATTGGAATAGGAGCAGGGCAAAAAGTTGATGGCCAAGTACTTGTTTTACACGATATGTTAGGCATAACTCAAGAGTTTAGCCCTCGTTTCCTTCGTAGGTATCATAATCTTTTTGCAGAAATAAAAGGAGCAGTGTCCGTGTATATTAATGATGTTAAATCTTTAAATTTCCCTAATGAACGGGAACAATATTAATAGTTTATTTATTATACTTTGATATCAGATAATAAAAAAAAGATTAACATTCAAGTAATTGATGAAGACCAAATTTTATACGAGGATAATCATATTATTGTAGTTAATAAAAAGTTTTCTGAAATAGTACAAGGTGATAAAACAGGTGATATACCCTTATCTGAAAAAGTAAAAAATTATTTAAAAATAAAATACAATAAAACAGGTAATGTTTTTATTGGTGTGCCGCATCGTTTAGATAGACCTGTGAGTGGAATTATAATTTTTACTAAAACTAGCAAAGCTCTTTCAAGAATTAGTAAAATGTTTTTTGAACATAGTATTAGAAAGAAATATTTGGCTGTGGTCGAAGCTAAACCTCCTAAAGATAAAGACTTTTTAATACATTTTTTAAAAAAGAATGAGAAATTAAATAAATCTTTTATAGTACAACCTAACGTTAAAGGGGCTAGCGAAGCTAAATTGTTTTACTGTGTAAAAGCCGTTTCTAAAAATTATTATTTGTTAGAAGTTGAACTTTTTACAGGTAAACATCATCAGATAAGAGCTCAGCTTGCAGCTATAGGCTGCCCTATAAAAGGAGATGTTAAATACGGCGCAAGACGATGCAATAAAAATGCTTCTATTTACTTACATTCATATTATGTATATTTCGAACATCCAATACATGTAGGAAAAATTGTTGAAATAAAAGCTCCTCCTCCCGACGAAACTTTATGGAATTATTTTAAATTATTCTTGTAATTTTTTTATTTAAGTTTAAAAATTATATCTAAATTTGAATAATGTAAGATAATTTTTTATATTATAATGTTAATAAAATTTTATTTTTTTTAATTATGGAAATAACAGCTAAATTAATAGAAAAATTACAGGTTTTGAAAGGAGAAGGGAAAAATGGTAACTGGGTTAAGGCTTCTTTTATTGTTGAAACATTAGATACATATCCTAAAAAACTTTGTTTTATTGCCTGGAATGAAAAAGCTTCTATAATTGATAATGTGCTTGAAAATGAAACAATAAAAATATATTTTGATATTGAATCTAGAGAATTTAACGGTAAATGGTATACCGATTTAAAAATGTGGAAAATAGAAAAACTATCAACAAATAATCTTGATAATCAAAATATAGCTTTAAGTGCAGATACAACAGTTACTGATGCTGAGATAGTAAGTGGTGAAGAAGTTTATTCTGATGATTTACCATTTTAGTTTTTATTTTTTTATATAATGATAATTCTTTTGTAAGTGCTATGGCTCTTATTGCATAAGCATTTTTATTATATGTTATGATAAACTACTAGTTTTTAATAAGTATATATAAAATTTTATAGTGGCTGATATTGACAAAATAAGAAAATTTTTTTCATTCAAAAGAATAATATTACCTATTATATTTGGTGGTGTTGTAGCTATTTGGTTGATTAACAATACATTTAATTCAGAAATAATTAATAATATCGTTTGGTCGTGGAAGACAATTTTTTGGTTGATTATAGCACTATTATTAATGTGTGTTAGAGATTTAGCATATATTATAAGAATAAGGTTATTAACCAATAAACAATTGACTTGGAGAAGAAGCTTTATAACTATAATGTTATGGGAGTTTGCTTCTTCAATTACTCCCTCAGTAGTTGGAGGCTCAGCTATTGCTTTGTATATTCTAAATAAGGAAAATATAAATATGGGACGTGCTACAGCTATAGTTATGGTTACAACATTACTTGATGAATTGTTTTACATTATTATGGTTCCTTTAATTTTTTTAATAGTAGGATATAAAACAGTATTTGCTTCTGGTAATTTTTTTATTGGCAGATATTCATATAGTAGTGAATGGCTTTTTGTTATAGGATATATTTTTATTATAATTCTTACTTGTATTATTATTTATGGAATATTTGTTAATCCTCGAAGCTTTAAGTATTTATTGTTAATGATATTTAAATTGCCATTTTTAAAACGTTGGAGAAGTAATATGGTTAAAGTTGGTGATGATATTATAACCACTTCAGCAGAAATGAAAAGGAAATCATTAATTTTTTGGCTTAAGGCTTTTTTATCAACTTTTTTTTCATGGACAGCAAGATACTGGGTAGTTAATAGCCTTATAATGGCTTTTATACCAGTAGCTGATAATATGTTATTATATGCTAAACAGTTAATTATGTGGATAATCTTATTAATTAGCCCAACACCAGGTAGCTCAGGAATAGCAGAATTTGTATTTGCTGATTTTTTAAAAGAGTTTATTGCCCCAGGGTTAGAAGGTGTTTTAGCATTATTATGGAGATTAATTAGTTATTATCCATACATAATAATAGGACTAATAATTTTACCAGGCTGGCTTAGAAAAATATACATAGCACAAACGAAAACACATAAAATACTTCAATAAATATATTAAAAACTTTTTTTAATAATTTAATTTTTATTTAAAGGATGAAGGAGAACTAGTGGATAGTTTCTTCATTATGAATTGGAGGGTTGGGCCGTAAAGGATGAACAAATTTTATTAGAGAGGGCTCATTTATAATATTTTTTTTGTTCTTACTTGGAACGGTTTTTACTTGGTCAAAAATTATATCTTCTCCATTCCACCATATTGGAATAGTACCTCTATCTGTATTATTTTCATTATAAAGAATTTTTTTTAAGTTTTCTTCAAATGATTTTTCAGATAGGAACGGAGGTAATTTTTTCTTATCTTTTATATCTTTTCTTTTTCCAATTATTATCCAAGAAAACATACAATTTGATTTACCATCATTATTTTCAACAACTGTAAAACATTCTGAAGATATTTTTTCTACA
>DAOTOD010000076.1:0-6513 GCA_035451165.1 Bacteroidales bacterium | reverse complement strand
CAAGTTATAGTATTTTTGCTAACATTATTTTTAATTAGGTTTATATGAAAATATCAAGATTAACTTTTAAGAAGATATTGTTATTTATTAATTTTTATACTAGTACATTATATTTAATAGCTCAAAAAGAACTTACTCTTGAAAAGATCTTTGCTTCAGCAGAATTTTACCCTTACTCAGTTGAAAATGTGTGGAATATGAACAATGGGGAACATTATTGCTTATTAGAAAATGCTTCTATTAATGAGTATACTTATAAAACTGGTAAAAAGATAAGGACTATATTAAATTCAAAAGATCTTCTTATTGGCCAAAATAAAATTCCTCCACAAATAGATGATTTTGTTTTTAGTAATGATGAAAAGAAAATACTTATTTCAACCGAAACTGAACCATTATATAGAAGAAGTAACTTTTCAAAATATATAGTATGGGATGCTGTGAATAAACAAAGTACTGAAATATTTAATGGGAATAAAATTAGATTAGCTGAATTTGCACCTGATGGAAATAAAGTGGCTTTTGTTTTTAATAATAATTTGTATTATCAAGATTTAATAAATGGAGAAATAGTACAAATAACTTATGATGGAGAATTGAATAAAATAATTAATGGTGCTACAGACTGGGTATATGAAGAAGAATTTGAATTTAGTAAGGCTTTTTATTGGTCCCTTGATGGCTCTTATATTGCTTATTACAAATTTGATGAAACTAATGTTAAAGAATTTATTATTGAAAAATATAATAATCTCTATCCAGAATTATATAAATATAAATACCCTAAAGCAGGTGAATCTAATTCAGAAGTAAATATTTATGTTTACGATCTATACAATAAAAAAAATATAAAAATAAATATAGATAATGAAAATGAAAAAGATATATACATACCTCTTATAAAATGGACACAAAATCCTAAAAAATTAGCTATTTTAAAAATGAATCGTCTACAAAATCAACAGGAGCTTATTATTGCAGATGTGACTAATGGTATTAATACTGTTGTGTATTCTGAACAAAATAAATGTTACATAGATTTAACAAATTTTGTTTTATACTTTACAAAAGATGGAAAATATTTTGTTATTTCGAATGAAACTGATGGATATAATCATTTATATCTGTATAATATAGATGGTAAGTTAAAATGGCAAATTACAAAAGGTAATTGGGAATTTATTACACTTCTTGGTTTTGATGACTTAAATAATAAAATATATTTTATATCTAATTATACTTCACCACTTAATCATGATATTTGTAGTATTACAATAGAAGGTAAAGATTTTAAAGTATTATCTGAACAATTAGGTGATAATTCAGCTATTTTTAGCAAAAATTTTAAATATTATATTCACCAATGGTCTGATGCGAATAATCCTCCTATTACAACCATAAAAACTATAAAAGGTAAAGTTATTTCTACTCTAGAAGACAATAAAACACTTTGGCAAAATATAAACGATTATAATTTCCAGAAAAAGGAATTTTTTACTTTTAAAACAGAAGATGAAGTAATATTAAATGGTTGGATGATAAAACCACCATATTTTGATGAAACTAAAAAATATCCTGTCATTTTTGATATATATGGAGGGCCAGGACACCAATCTGTTTTAAATAAGTGGGATTATATGAATGCTTGGCATCAGTTTATGGCTAAAAATGGATTTATTATAGTATGTGTTGATAACAGAGGAACAGGTGGTAGGGGAGAAGAATTTAAAAAAGTAACTTATTTACAACTTGGTAAATATGAAACAATAGATCAAATAGCTGCTGCAAAATATTTAGCAAATTTTAATTATATTGATAAAAGTAGAATCGGTATTTGGGGGTGGAGCTTTGGAGGCTATTTAACTTTATTATGTATGACTAAGGGAGCAGATTATTTTTCAACAGGAATTGCAGTTGCTCCTGTTACTAATTGGCGATATTATGATAATATATATACTGAAAGATTTATGAGAACACCAGCTGAAAATCCACAGGGATATGACGATAACTCTCCTATTAGTTATGTTAAAAAATTAAAAGGTAAATTATTAATTATACATGGCTCAGCTGACGACAATGTTCATCTTCAAAATACTATGGAACTTGTTAAACAACTTGTAAATTCAAATAAACAATTTGAAATGCAAATATATGCTAATAAAAATCATGGTATATATGGAGGCTATACCCGATTGCATTTATTTACCCGTATAACAAATTTTTTTATGAATAATCTTTGATTTGTATTTAAATAAATTTTTGTTGATTAAAAAAAAATAACTAATTTTGCACATTCTTTAAAAAATAAAAATAAATTAAAAAAAAATAATATGATAATTGTACCAGTTAAAGAAGGCGAAAGTATTGATAAAGCTTTAAAAAAACTTAAAAGAAAATTTGAAAAAACAGGAATTGTAAAAGAATTACGTGAACGTCAAAAATATACTAAACCCTCAGTAAAAAGACGTATGCAAATAGGACGTGCTATCTATATCCAAAAATTAAACCAGCAAAAACAATCTTGAATTTTGAAATTTTATTTTTTTTATTATCTTTACAATAAGATAAGAAATTTTATTTTTTTAATATTGCTGGTTATAGATGTTGATCGATAATTTCATAACATATATAAAATCAGAAAAAAGATTATCAATTCATACAGTAAAAGCTTACCATACTGACTTGTTACTGTTTTCAAATTTTTTATTAAAAGAATATGGATTTGCTGAACCTGAATTGGCTAATTTTTATCAAATAAGACAATGGATAGTTTATTTGATAGAAAATAAAATTTCTCCTCGTAGCGTGAATCGTAAAATAAGTACTTTAAAAGCTTATTTTCGTTTTTTATTGAAAGAAAAATTAATTAATGAAAATCCTTTATCAAAATTAATAACACCTAAAACATATAAAAAATTACCGGTCTTTGTTGATAATGATAGTATAAATTCATTATTAGATAATGATAATTTGTTTTCTGCTGACTTTAAAGGAGTTCGTGATAGAATTGTAATCGAAATACTTTATAATACAGGCATTAGATTATCAGAATTAATTAACTTGAAAAATGAAGATATAGATTTAGAAGAATGTACTATTAAAGTACTTGGTAAAAGAAATAAAGAAAGAATAATACCATTCTCAAAAAAATTACTTGAAATAATTAAATTATACATACATAAAAGAAAAGAAATCAATATTATTGATCATACTTATTTTTTATTAACCAATAAAGGTGAAAAATTATATCCTAAATTTGTTTATAGAATAGTTAATAAATATTTATCTATAATAACAAAATTAGATAAAAAAAGTCCTCATGTTTTACGTCATACTTTTGCTACTCATATGTTGAATAATGGAGCTAATCTTGATGCTATAAAAGAGTTATTAGGTCATGCCAACTTATCGGCCACACAAATTTACACTCATATTACAATTGAAAAATTAAAAAATGTTTATAAACAAGCACATCCAAGAGCTTGAAAATAATTTATTATTAATAAAAAAATAAACTATGAAAGTAAACATCACATCTGTACATTTTAAAACAGATAAAAAATTAGAAAATTTCATCCAAAATAAAATTGAAAAATTAAATAATTTATATGATGGTATTATTGGTAGTGAGGTAACTCTGAGACTTGATAAAAACGAAAAAGAAGGTAATAAAGTAGCGGAAATTAAAATTATTATACCAGGCAATGACCTTTTTGCAAAAAAACAAGCCAAAACTTTTGAACAGGCTACTGATACCGCTATCGAAGCTTTAAAAAAACAATTAACTAAGCATAAGGATAAAATAAAAGGAATCTGATAAAAATAAAAAAAATATATTTAGAAATTTTGTTATAATAAAAATACTTCATACATTTGCAGACCTTTTTTTAAAAGAGGTCGTTTTTTTATTTAATGAGTAAGTAATAATGAGTATTTGCCGATGTAGCTCAGTTGGCCAGAGCAGCTGATTTGTAATCAGCGGGTCGGGGGTTCGAATCCCTCTATCGGCTCAGTTCTTATAATGATTGTTTAATAGGGGAGATTCCAGAGCGGTCAAATGGGGCAGACTGTAAATCTGTTGGCTGAGCCTTCGGAGGTTCGAATCCTCCTCTCCCCACAATTGCTCGCGGAAGTAGCTCATTTGGCAGAGCGATAGCCTTCCAAGCTATAGGTAGCGGGTTCGAATCCCGTCTTCCGCTCTATTATGCCGATGTAGCTCAGCGGTAGAGCACTTCCTTGGTAAGGAAGGGGTCACGAGTTCAAATCTCGTCATTGGCTCTAAATTTGTTTTTTATAAAACAATTTAATTTAAGTAAATAATAGTTAATAATTAATTTAATCTTAAAACATTTATTTAGTATGGCAAAAGAAAAATTCGACCGCTCTAAACCACATGTTAATGTTGGAACTATCGGTCATATCGATCATGGTAAAACAACCCTCACCGCTGCAATAACCTTAGTTTTGGCAGATAAAGGGTTAGCTGAATTCAGATCTTTTGATTCTATTGACAACGCTCCTGAAGAAGAAGAAAGAGGTATTACAATTAATACTGCTCACGTTGAATATCAAACAGCAACAAGACATTATGCGCACGTTGACTGCCCAGGGCACGCTGATTATGTTAAAAATATGGTTACAGGAGCTGCTCAAATGGACGGAGCAATACTTGTTGTCGCTGCTACTGATGGCCCTATGCCTCAAACTCGTGAACATATATTGTTGGCTCGCCAAGTAGGAGTGCATAAAATAGTAGTATTTATGAATAAAGTTGATATGGTAGATGATGAAGAATTACTAGATTTGGTAGAAATGGAAATTCGTGACTTACTTAGTTTCTACGGTTATGAAGGAAATGAAGTCCCTGTTATTAGAGGTTCTGCTCTAGGAGCTCTTAATAAGGAACCTAAATGGGTTGAAAAAATTATTGAGTTGATGGATGCAGTAGATAATTATATACCTTTACCTGTTCGTGATATAGATAAGGATTTCTTAATGCCAATAGAAGACGTATTTAGTATTACAGGACGTGGCACAGTCGCTACTGGACGTATTGAAGCTGGCGTTATTACTACTGGAGATCCTGTTGAAATTATAGGTCTTGGTGCAAATAAACTTAAATCTGTTGTTACTGGTGTTGAAATGTTCCGTAAAATATTAGATCGTGGGGAAGCTGGAGATAATGCAGGCCTTCTTTTAAGAGGTATAGATAAAGATGAAATTCGTCGTGGTATGGTAATCGCTAAACCAGGCTCTATCCAACCACATAAAAACTTTAAAGCAGAAGTTTATATACTTAAAAAAGAAGAAGGTGGGCGTCATACGCCTTTCCACAATAAATATCGTCCTCAATTCTATTTCAGAACAACTGATGTTACAGGGGAAATTATCCTTCCTGAAGGCGTTGAAATGGTTATGCCTGGTGATAGAGTAACTATTACAGTTAATCTTATATCAGAAATAGCTATGAATAAAAATCTAAGATTTGCAATCCGTGAAGGTGGGCGTACTATAGGAGCAGGTCAGGTTATTGAAATCCTAGATTGATGAGTAATTGTTAACGGGTGTAGCTCAATTGGTAGAGTAGTGGTCTCCAAAACCATTGGCTGCAGGTTCGAGTCCTGCCTCCCGTGCTAAAAAAACATCAAAAATTCATGAGTAAATTAAAAACTTACATTAAAGAAAGCTATGACGAATTAATGCATAAAGTGTCATGGCCAACATGGAGTGAATTACAAAGTAGTGCTATAGTTGTATCTATTGCTTCCCTTATATTCGCTTTAGTCGTGTATTTGATGGATACATCTTTTAGCTTAATAGTAAAACAGTTTTATAAATTGTTTTAATAATGTACTTGTGAATTAATGATGTTTGAATAAATCTTTTTCAACAAGCAAGAGAGGATAATTATGAGCGATAAGGTAACAAAATGGTATGTAATTCGTGCTGTTAGTGGTAACGAAAAGAAAATAAAACAATATATTGAAAATGAAATTGCTCGTTTAGGCTTGAAGGATTATGTTACCCAAGTGCTCATCCCATCCGAAAAGGTTTATCAGGTGAGAAAAGGTAAAAAAATTAGTAAGGAAAGAAATTATTTCCCAGGTTATATTTTAATTGAAGCTGCTTTAGTCGGTGAAATACCTCATATAATTAAAAATATACCTGGAGTACTAGGATTTCTTGGTGCAGAAAAAGGTAAAGATCCTGTACCTGTTAGACCTTCTGAAATTTTAAAAATATTAGGGAAAGCTGATGAACTATCAGAAAAAGGTGAAGAAATTACAGAACCTTTTATAGTAGGAGAGTCTGTTACTGTTATTGATGGGCCATTTAAAAGCTTTAGTGGTATTATTGAGGAAGTAAATAATGAAAAGAAAAAGCTAAAAGTAATGGTTAAAATTTTTGGTCGTAAAACACCTCTTGAACTTAGTTTTATGCAAGTTGAAAAAGAAAGTTAACTTATATAAATATTTTAATCTTAATAAAAATGGCAAAAGAAATTGCGGGTAT
>DAOTOD010000075.1:0-6513 GCA_035451165.1 Bacteroidales bacterium | reverse complement strand
GATTATCGCAAAATAGCTTTATCGACAGGTCAAATACTTACAATATGGAACGAATATTTAGGTTTTGATGTATGGGCTTTATTTTTTTCTTTTATAATAGCATGGCCATCTAAATGGAAAATTCGTTTGCTTGCTATACCTATTGGTTCAATAATTCTTTTTTTTACTAATGTTTTGCTAATATCTTACGTTATTAAAGAAGCCTCCTATTTATCGCCCCAACTTACTATGCCCTCTCCTAATAAATTCAAATTTATACTATATATTGTTATGGCTATTATGTGGATTGTATATATAAAATTCTTTTCTGATAAAAATTTTATAAAACATATAGAAAAATTTTTATAAATAAAAACTCTTTCTAATTTCTTAATTATTAGTGTTTTTTCTATGTTTAAAAAATATAGATAGAATTTTTATTTTTCTTCGATATTAAGATTATGCCCCATTTTTTCTTGCTTAGTTTTTAAATAAAATTTATTGTATTTATTAGGTTCAATAATTAAAGGTATATTTTCAATGATCTCTATACCGTAGCCACTTAAACCTGCTCGTTTAGTAGGATTATTAGTTAAAAGTTTTATTTTAGTAGCTCCAAGTGCCCTAAGTATTTGAGCTCCTATGCCATAATCTCTCTCATCGGGCTTAAAACCTAATTTGACATTAGCTTCAATAGTATCAAAACCATGCTCTTGCAATCTATATGCTTTTAATTTATTTAACAAACCTATTCCTCTTCCTTCCTGAAACATATATAGAACTATCCCCTTCCCTGCTTTCTCAATTATTTCTAATGCTTTATGAAGCTGTTCGCCACAGTCACAACGACAAGAACCAAAGACATCACCTGTAAAACATGAAGAATGAACACGTACAAGTATAGGTTCATCTTTTTGCCATTCGCCTTTTATTATGGCAATATGTATATCATTATTAGTCACCTGACGAAATGAACGTAATTTAAAATGACCATATTTAGTAGGTAAATCAACTTCTATTTCTGGAGCAATAAGGCTTTCATTCTTTATGCGATATGCTATTAAATCTTTTATGGTAATAATTTTTAAGTTAAACTTTTGAGCTATTTCAATCAAATCAGGGAGCCTTGCCATTGTTCCATCTTCGTCCATTATTTCAACTAATGCACCAGCAGGATTACGTCCTGCAAGCCTAGCTAAATCAATAGCTGCTTCTGTATGTCCAGCTCTACGTAAAACCCCATGTTCTTTAGCTTTTAAAGGGAATATATGACCAGGACGCCCTAAATCTTCAGGTTTAGTATTAGGATCCGCCAAAGCTTTAATAGTTTTAGCTCTATCATGAGCAGATATACCTGTTGTACAACCATGCCCTAATAAATCAACAGATACTGTGAATTGTGTTGCATTAGTAGAAGTGTTATTAGCAACCATTAAATCTAATCCTAATTCTTCACAACGTTTATCGGTAATTGCCGCACATATAAGTCCCCTCCCATATTTTGCCATAAAATTAACTATTTCAGGAGTTATAGTATCAGCAGCTGTCACAAAATCTCCTTCATTTTCACGATCTTCATCATCAACTACAATAATAATTCGCCCTTTCGCTATATCTTCAATAGCTTCTTCTATAGTATTTAAATTCAAATTATTATTTTTATCCAAATTCATCTTTTAAATATTTAAGTTTACAAAGTTAATTAAAACATAAACATAAATAATATTTTTTATTTTAATGATTTGCAGGTTTATAAAATTTCAATTAGGTTTGTTAAAAAATTAAAAAAGAAATAAAATGACTGAAAATAATTATTGTGTTATAATGGCAGGTGGTGTGGGAACTCGTTTTTGGCCAATGAGCAGAACTGCTAAACCCAAACAATTTATTGATATATTAGGTACAGGCGAATCTCTTATTCAACAAACATACAAGAGATTCCGTAAAATTTTTCCTGCTAAAAATATCTTCATTGTAACTAATATTGCTTACAAAGAACTTGTTAAACAACAAATAAATGAAATAGATGACAGTAGAATAATCTGTGAAACAGCCAGGCGAAATACTGCACCATGTATAGCTTTAGCAAGCTATAAAATAGCTTCATTATGCCCTAATGCAAATACAGTTGTCGCTCCTTCAGATCACATAATTTTAAATGATAATATATTTATTGAAATAATAAACTCCGCATTAAAAATTGTATCAAAGAATGATTGTTTACTTACTTTAGGAATTAATCCTACTCGCCCAGATACAGGTTATGGATATATTCAGTTTAACGAAAATACTTGCTCCCCTGAAGATAATAGAGTTTTTAAAGTTAAAACATTTACTGAAAAACCAGCTCTTGAAATGGCTAAATCATTTATTAATAGTGGCGATTTCTTATGGAATTCTGGCATATTTATATGGTCACTACAAAGTATATTAAAAGCTTTTGATAAATATTTACCCGAAATTAATGAATTATTCAAGGAAGGAGAAAATTTTTATAATACACCTTTGGAAGAAGATTTTATTAAAAAAACTTATACTGTATGTAAAAGTATTTCTGTTGACTATGGAATAATGGAAAAAGCAGATAATGTTTATGTACTACGTTCAAATTTTGGATGGTCAGACTTAGGTACATGGGGCTCTTTATATGAAATAAATAAAAAAGATGAAAACGGTAATAGTATTGTAGGTAAAAATGTCATGATGTACGACTCTAAAGGCTGTATTGTTAATATCAAAGATAAATTAGCTGTAATACAAGGACTTGAAGATTACATAATAATAGAAGCCGATAATATACTTTTAATTTGCAAAAAAAGTGAAGAGCAAAAAATAAGAAAATTTGTAAATGATGTATTAGTAGAAAAAGGCGAACAATACACATAATATTTAATTTTTCCTATTTAAACCCGACTTAGGATCAAATAATTCCATTTCGGGTTTCCTTTTTTTCTTATTAGCCTTACAATAAATTCTATATTCCTTCTTTTTTTGCTTTTTTTGAGTATTAAATAAAAAATTAAAATCTTGTTTCTTTTTTATAGTATAAGTATGCATCGATTTTTTTTTGTGAAAAATTAATAAGTATTTATCATCGGTTTTTATATAATATCTTTTGTTAAAATTGTTTGCATTTTTCTCGCGCCTACCATATAAAGAAGGTCTTCCACTAGTATATTTTGTTTTTAATTCAATATCACTTGTAAAACGCCACATGTTCTGTGAACTTAAACTAAAAGTTTTAATAGGCTTAGGGAAATTATTTTTTCTAATTTTAGGCTTATATTCATGAAATGTCGCTGAATATTTTTTCTTTTTACTTTCTTTTACAAAAAGAGAAATATTAGCATCTCTTGAACCAAATTCAGGCATTGACCGGGGAACAAAAAAAATATTCCTATTTCTATTAATATTACGTGAAGCAAATTTACCTGTTGACTTGAATCGCCCTCTTTTATAATCTTTACTTGTAAGATTGCCACTTTTATAAGTATTAGGCTTTGATTTTATTAATTCATAATTTTTGCACGATGCACAAAAAAAAGTTATTATTAAATAAAAAATACATAATTTGAACATTTTTTTTAAAGAAGTATTGTACTTTTGCAATATATCACAAATATAAAGTTACAATAAATTATATCAAATTAAAAATTAGTATTTATGAAAAAGTTAATGTTGTTATTATTAGGCTTTTTAATGCTTTTTAGACTTCAAGCTCTAGCAGATGAAGGAATGTGGTTACCTGTTTTTATTAGTAGGCTAAATTATGTAGATATGCAAAAAATGGGGCTGCATTTAACCCCTGAAGAAATTTATAGTGTTAATAATTCAAGCCTTAAAGATGCTATTATAATCTTCGATAATGGGTGTACAGGTGAAATTATTTCACCCGATGGCTTAATCCTTACTAATCATCATTGCGGTTACGACGCTATACAATCACATAGTTCTATAGACCACGATTATCTTACAAATGGGTTTTGGGCTATGAACAGAGCCGAAGAATTACCTAACGAAAATCTTCAAGTAAAATTCCTTGTTAGAATAGAAGATGTTACTAACAAAATACTTTCTACAGTGAATGATAATATGAATGAAAAAGAAAGAAAATCTAAAATTAAAGATATTATTAGTCAAATCGAAAAAAAAGCTATAAGCGATGAGGATTATTATGAAGCAATAGTAGAAAGTTTCTTTGAAGGTAATGAATATTATCTTTTTGTATATAAAGTTTATTCAGATATTAGACTTGTTGGAGCACCACCATCATCTATAGGTAAATTTGGCGGAGATACAGACAATTGGATGTGGCCACGTCATACAGGCGATTTTTCATTATTCCGTGTATATACTAATAAATCAGGCGAACCTGCAGAATATTCAAAAAGTAACATACCATTAAAAGCAAAATACTTTTTGCCAATATCTTTAAAAGGAGTAAAAGAAAATGATTTTGCTATGATTCTAGGATATCCTGGCTCTACCAATAGGTATATGACATCGTATGGGATTAAACAAGAATTAGAACAAAATTTACCTAATAAAATTAAAATTAGAACACAAATATTAGATATATTGAAAAAAGATATGGACGAAAATCCTATAGTACGTATTAAATACGCTTCCAAATATGCTGAAACGAGCAATTATTGGAAAAATTTTATAGGACAACAAAGAGGTTTACAACGACTTAAAGTTTACGAAAAAAAGAAAGAATTAGAAAATGCTTTTATCAACTGGGTCAATCAATCTCCTGAAAGAAAATTAAAATATGGAGAAGCTCTTGACGATATAGCTTATGGCTACGAAAACAATAAATTATATGTAAAATTTGATGATTACTTTTTCGAAGCAATTTATTTAGGCTCGGATGTATTTAGTATCGCATGGAAATTTAAGTATTTTCACGATATTTTAAAAGAGGAAAATTCAAATTCTCAAAAAATAGATAAATTAGTAAAATACTATTCAAAAGAAGCTGAAAAATATTTTAAAGATTTTAATGCTCCTACTGATAAAAAATTATTTGTAGCTATGCTTAAGCTTTTTAGAGACGATATACCTCAAGAAATGCATCCCGATATTTATAAATTTATCAAAAAGAAATACAAAGGTAATATAGAGAAATATGCAGACATCGTTTATAAAAAATCAATTTTTACAGACAAAACTAGAATGGATAAATTTTTAAAATCCCCTTCTTATAAAGTTATTGATAATGATATGGTTTATAAAGCTATGAACTCTTTTTTTGATGCTTATTTTAAATATAATGAACTCTCAGAAGATGTTAATAATAAATTAGAAAGAGGTAAAAGATTATTCATTGCAGGTTTAAGAGAAATGCAACCAGATAAGAAATTTTATCCTGACGCTAATTTTACTATGCGACTTACTTATGGTAAGGTTTTAGATTATTTTCCTGCTGATGCAATAAAATATAACTATTATACTACTTTAAAGGGTGTTATGGAAAAAGAAGATCCTGATAATGAAGAATTTATTGTACCTACTAAATTAAAAGAGCTTTATAATAAAAAAGATTTTGGAATTTATGGAGAAGGGAATACTTTAAAAGTTTGTTTTCTAACTAACAATGATATTACAGGAGGAAACTCCGGTAGCCCTGTTATTAATGGCGATGGTCATCTTATAGGCTTAGCTTTTGATGGAAACTGGGAAGCAATGAGTGGAGATATTGCTTTTGAACCTGATTTACAAAGAACTATTAATGTCGATATTAGGTATGTGCTTTTTATTATAGATAAATACGCTGGCGCAAGTTATTTACTTGATGAAATGAAAATCATTAAATAATACTTTTTAGGTTAATAACTATCTAAATAATATGATAATTAATAGCATATTTAACTAATCCAACAACTGAACGTGAATTAGTTTTTTTTAAAAGATGTTTGCGGTGAGTTTCTACTGTTAAAGGACTGATGAATAGCTTTTCTGCAATTTCATTTGATGTATATTCCATACTTATCAATTTTAATATTTCAATCTCACGAGGTGTTAAATCAATTTGAGCAAATTGATTCTGTTTTGAAATTGAATTATCTGTATAATTACTTGAAATTACAGAAATAATATCTTGACTATAATAAATCCCTCCATTAAGTATTTTAGTAACTACTCTTTTTAATTCATTTTGATCAGCACTTTTTAAAATATACCCTTCTGCTTCCGATTTAAAAATTTCCATTACTATACTATGGTAATTATAGGAAGATAAAACCAATACTTTTAATTCAGGATAATTTTTTTTAATAATTTTAACTAATTCTGTACCTGATACTTCAGGCATATGAATATCGGTTATTACTAAATCAAGAAATTGATTATTTATTATTTCAAGAGCTTTTTTAACAGATTCAGCAGTTTGAACACTTGTAATGCCTTGCATATTACATAATATCATCTTAACTCCATCAATATATAAAGGATGATCATCTACCAGTAAAATTTTAACTCCTTTATTATTCATTATCATTACAAAGCTTCAATTAAATCTATTATAAACAA
>DAOTOD010000074.1:0-6527 GCA_035451165.1 Bacteroidales bacterium | reverse complement strand
CTTCTGTGAATAAAAATTGGGAAGAAGAACTTTATACAATTAAAAAATTATTTGAAAACCACTATTTTTGTGGAGTAGGAGAAACTGGTATTGATCTTTATTGGGATAAAACATTTTATAACGAGCAAGTAAATTCATTTATTGAGCATATAAAAATTGCACTAAAATATTCTGTACCAATTATAATACATTCACGAAATTCTATTGAACAAATATTAGAAATATTATCAGATTATAAAAATATTAATGGCATATTACATTGTTTCTCTGGGAACATTGAACAAGCAATAAAAGCTACAGAAGAAATGGGTTTAAAATTAGGCATAGGAGGTGTTATAACATACAAAAATTCTATGTTAAAGAAAATAGTGGAAGTTATTCCTATACAACATTTAGTATTAGAAACAGATGCACCTTATTTAACTCCTATACCTTACAGAGGTAAAAGGAACGAAAGTTCTTTTTTACCTTTAATATTAAATGAAATAGCTATGATTAAAAAAATCAGTTATCAAGAAGCAGCTGAAATAATTTTTATAAATACAAATAATTTGTTTAAAAATTTTTTATAAAGTTTTTATTTTTTTTAAAAAATTAATATGCAATTTTGTAATTTAGCAGCGTTATTAAAAATAGTTTTTTTATGAGGAGAGATGGCCGAGTGGTCTAAGGCGCACGCCTGGAAAGTGTGTAATCGCCAAAAGCGGTTCATGGGTTCGAATCCCATTCTCTCCGCTTAAAGAAACTGTAATAATATGAAAATTAATAATTAATTAAAAACCAAAAAGAAAAAAGAAAAATGAAAAAACTTATTGGATTACTTATTGCGTTTGGGATGTTAACAATCACAACATCCTCATCATTGTTTGCCCAGAATAAAGGGAAACAAGAAAAAACACAAACAGAAACAGCAGTAAAAGCAGATACTACTGCTACAAGTCAATTAAATGATACTGCCAAAACAACTTTAACTGATATGCAAGCAGCACCAACTACTGAAGAAACTAAAACTTTTCATCAAATATTAAAAGAAAAATTTATAGAAGGTGGTCCAGGATTTATGGCTACTATTTTGCTTTGCTTAATTTTCGGATTAGCATTCGCAATAGAAAGAATAATTTATCTTAACCTTTCAACAACAAATACTAAAAAATTATTAACTAAAGTAGAAGACGCTCTTAATAATGAAGGTATTGATGCTGCAAAAGAAGTATGTAAAAATACACGAGGCCCGGTAGCAGGTATTTTTTATGAAGGGCTCAACCGTTACGATGAAAATCTTGAAATGGTAGAAAAGTCAATAATTTCATACGGTGGTGTTCTTACTTCAAGTATGGAAAAAAACCTTTCATGGATTTCATTATTCATAGCTATAGCCCCTATGTTAGGTTTTTTGGGTACTGTTGTAGGTATGGTCGAAGCTTTTGACAATATAGCTAAAGCTGGTGATATTAGCCCGCAAATTGTTGCTACTGGTATAAAAATAGCTTTATTAACTACATTATTTGGGCTTATAGTAGCAATTATATTACAATTATTTTATAATTATATTTTATCTAAAATTGATAACTTGATCCATGCAATGGAAGAATCATCAATTAATTTTATGGATATCCTTGTAAAATATTCATTAAAAAAATCTACTAATTAAAAAAATAATAAAAATGAAAAATCATCAATTATATATTTACATTTCAAGGATTATAGTAATATTATTAATTGCCATAGGAACTTTATTAACTGCACTGATAATGATAAAAGGTGATGACGCTATGAATATTGAACCTTTAAAAAGCCAATTATTAAATCCGTTCTTCATAACAGCATACATAGCTATTATAATTTGTACTTTATTAGCAATAATTTCACCTTTAATCCAACTGATACAAAACCCTAAAAAACTTATTACTATAGTTATAGGCCTTATAGGTATAGCAGCTCTATGGTTCATATCATATTCTTTATCCACAAAGGCTATTGATCCTGATATACTTATTAAAACTAATACACCTGAAAGTGTAGTTCGTTATGTAGGCGCAGGTTTATTATTTACTTACTTTATTTTTGCGTTAGCTATAATTAGTATATTATATAGCGAAATTTCCAAAGCATTTAAATAATTTGAACAATGAAAAGACAAATTCAAGAAATAAATGCTTCATCAATGGCAGATATAGCTTTTTTGCTATTAATATTTTTCCTTGTTACTACTACAATGGATGTTGATTCTGGTATAACTAGATTGCTGCCTCCCCCGCCTGACCCCAATGCTCCTATACCCGATATAAATCAAAGGAATGTATTTGTAGTGCTAATAAACGCAGGCGATCAACTTCTTATAGAAGGTAAACCAGGAAACATAAAAGAACTACGTAAACTAGCTAAAGACTTTTTTGAAAATCCTAACGGGGACCCTAATCTTTCAGAAAGTGAAATGTTATCAGATAAAATCAAAAAAACTCCTGAAGGTAAACAAAGAGATAAATTAATTTTAGCAGAAAAATTGCTTGGAGATCGTCCTATTAGTAAAGGTATTATTTCTTTACAAAATGATAGAGGCACCTCGTATAAAATGTACCTTAAAGTACAAAATGAACTCGCAGGTGCTATAGATGAACTTAGAGATAAACTTGCAAAAGAAGCTTTCGGGATTAGCTATAATAAATTAATAGAACTCAAACAAGATGACAAAGTCGAATCTATTAGAACTGTTATACCTATGCAAATTTCAGAAGCTGAACCTAAAGATATAGGAGGTCGTAAATAATGGCAAAATTTAAAAAGAAAAGTTCTAAATCTTTAACAGCAATATCTACTGCTTCCTTACCAGATGTAATATTTATGTTATTATTCTTTTTTATGGTAACTACTGTTATGCGGGAAACTACTTTATATGTCAAAATAAAACCACCTGAAGCATCTCAAGCTCAAAAATTAGAAAAAAAATCATTAGTTAGTTACATTTATATAGGACAACCGATTAAACCTCAAATATACGGTACTGAACCGCGTATTCAACTTAATGACTCTTATGCTGATATTAAAGATATTGCTGAATTTATAACCAAAGAAAAAGAAAGCCTTAAAGAAGAAGATAAACAAAAACTAACTACTTCATTAAAAGTTGATCAAGACGTTAAAATGGGAATAGTCACTGATGTTAAACAAGAATTACGTAAAATAGGTGCTTTTAAAATCAATTATTCTGCAAGAAGAGTAATAGATATAGCATCAAATAAATAATAAATTATCAATTTTAATAATAGGTAGATTGTATTATATTTTATAAGGTGTTTAATGCTAAAATTTTTATTTATCTAGTAATTTTTATGATGATTTATTTGTTTGTTTATCAAGAAATTAGATAAATAATATTTGATAAAAATTATTCCAAATAGTAAAACAATAAGGTTAAAATAAAAATTTTATTAAAATAGTTTAAGAAAGAATGAATAATATACTATCCTAATAATAAAATAATAAGAATAACCATTTGAGCTATTTCATTTATATCAATAATAAAAAGATTATAACTTAAAGATATCTCTTTAATATTTTACCTTGTTTATAAATAAAATAAATAATAATTGCTGAAATTATTGCAAAAAGCAAGATAATTAAATAATTATCTCCAAAATTACCAAATGATTCAAGATCGTTTTTAACATAACCCTTCTGCCACAAATATGACACTATTACTGCAAAAGCATTATTTATAAAATGTGCTATAATTGGTGCCCATATAGTACCTGAAAATATAAACAAATAACCAAAAATAACACCCAACAAAAATCTCGGGATAAATCCATAAAATTGTAAATGCATACCTGAAAAAAAGATTGCAGTCAAAATTATTGATATATGAATATTTTTTAGCCACTCACTAAATAATCTTTGTATAAGCCCTCTAAAAAACAACTCTTCGCCTATAGCAGGTATTATTGCCATCATAAACATATTAAACAATAATGCCCATATATTATCCATATTCAAAAACAAAGCACTCAATTGTTCAGCATTTGCTTCTGAACGTTGCATCCAAATTTCTATGTTTTTCAAAAACTCAGGTAAACTCATGCCTTTATTTAAATCAAGCAAAAAATTAACAACAGGCTGTATTGTAAACATTAGTATAATTATACCAATTATTATTGTATAGTTATTGAATTCTATAAAATTATAATATTTTCTAATACTTTTATCAAAAAATTTGGCTATAACCAAAGGAGGGATTATAAAAAGTCCCACTGATTGTATAATTTGATAATATCTAAAAAAAGGTAAATAATCAGGATTATTTATTGATGATAATATTTCAGGATTTTCAAAAAAATTAATACCGAATAGCGGTATAGCTATAATAGAAGCTATTATTACAGTAAATAAAAAACTGATAATGATAATAAAAAGGCTAAAAAAAAATTTTGAAACAGGCGATAAATCAGACAAGATGCCAGATGATATCATAAAATTCTTAATTTTATAATTTTGCTAGCAAGTTAAACATTTTTATAAATATATCTTCAATGAAAATTGGTAAAATTGATTTAGGTGAAAAACCTTTATTACTTGCCCCTATGGAAAATATAACAGATCCACCATTTAGAAGATTATGCAGGCAAATGGGGGCCGATTTATGTTACTCTGAATTTATTTCAAGTGAAGGTTTAATAAGAGATGCAGTGAAAAGCAAACAAAAACTTAAAATTTATGAAAACGAACGACCAATAGCAATACAAATTTTTGGGCATAATGAAAATGTTGTTAAAGATTCAGCACTGTTATGCATGGAAATTCAGCCTGATATTATTGATATTAATTTTGGATGTCCTGTTAAAAAAGTAGTATCTAAAGGAGCTGGGGCTGCCTTACTTAAAAATTTATCTCAAATGGCAGCTATAGCAAAAGCTGTAGTTAAAGCTGTCAATATACCTGTTACGGCTAAAACAAGACTTGGATGGGATCATTCTTCTATTAACGTTGAAGATGTAGCTTTGATGTTACAAGATTGTGGTATTGCTGCGCTAACAATTCATGCACGCACAAGAGATATGCTATACTCAGGTAAAGCTGATTGGAGTTGGATAGGCAAAATTAAAAACAATCCACATATATTTATCCCCATTATAGGCAACGGAGATATTGATGGTCCAGAAAAAGCAGATTATTGTTTCAAAAATTATGGTGTAAATGGCATAATGATAGGAAGAGCCGCCATAGGGAATCCATGGATATTCAAACAAATAAAAACTTTTTTTAATACGGGTAAAATTCCCGAAGCTCCATCTTTAAAAGAACATGCAAGCATATGTTTAGAACATTTAAAAAATGAAGTTATACTTAAAGGTGAACACAGAGGGATGATTGAGATGCGTAAACACTATGCGAGCTATTTTAAAGGTTTCCATTCAGCTAAAAATATAAGAAATAAATTAATACAAATTAATGACATAGATCAAATATATACTATTTTAGAACATATTATTAAAAAAGAAAACCTTTATCTGTAAATAAATCGGTAAGCTTCATATTAGGTAAAAAATGAACAGTATTAATACCTAAACTCTTAGCTTCACATAGATAAGAGTAAGTATCATCTATATATAAAGTCTCACTGGGATTTAGATTACTATCTTCAATAAGATATTGAAAAATACGGCGTTCAGGTTTACGCATGCCTATTTTATAAGATAAGTATACTTTATGAAATAATTCTGATATATCTAATATTCCATATTTTTTTAACAAATTATTATAAACTTTAAAATGAATAGAATTAGTATTACTAAGTAAAAAAGTATAATAATTATTTTTGACTTTTCTAAGCAAATCAATATATTCTTCCCTAAAATCTATTATAATAGCATTCCATGCGTCATCAATTTGTTGTTCAGATAAATTAGCACCAACAAGTGTTCTCAAAGCTTCTCTGAATTGACTATCTGATAATTCGCCTCTTTCAAATTCATCAAAAATTTTATCCTGTTTAGCTTTAGTAAAAATATTTTCGAAATCTTTAATGCCTAGTTTTTTAAAAGCATTAATAGTTTTTTCAAAATCAATATCTAATACTACAGCTCCTAAGTCAAAAATTATGTTTTTAATATTATGTATTTTTTTCATAAAAAAGTTTATAAATGTATTTGGAAAATATTTTACAAATATGTAACTTTGCCAAGTTATTTACAATACTTCTTAGTTAAGTAATTCATACTTAAAAGAAGGAGGGCCTATAGCTCAGTTGGTTAGAGCAACTGACTCATAATCAGTAGGTCCCTGGTTCAAGTCCAGGTGGGCCCACAAAAAATGTAAAAAGCTCCGCTTCAGTGGGACTTTTTTGTTTAAAAATTATTATCTTAATTGAGAAAAGTATAATTTCAATATTAATTCAAGATTTTTTTCAATATCATTTTCTATTTGTAACCAATTAATTTTAAGTCCATTTTTCTCCATCCTTCTATACCATATAATCTGTCTTTTAGCAAATTGATAAATAGCTGTATTAAGTTTTTCAAACATTTCATTAT
>DAOTOD010000073.1:534-6539 GCA_035451165.1 Bacteroidales bacterium | reverse complement strand
ACTTATAACTTTTATTCAAATGGTAAAAAAATAGTAAGTTTTGTGCCTTTTTTAAGTTCACTCTCTACATTTATTGTTCCACCATGTTTTTCAACAATAGCTTTTACATAACTTAATCCCAAACCAAACCCTCTAATTTGATGTATATTGCCAGTAGATACCCTATATAAAGTATCAAAAATTTTTTTCTGATTAGATTTACTTATACCTATTCCATTATCAGCAACTGTAATAAATATACCTTTTTCGTTATTGTAAGTAGCTACTTCAATAATAGCATTATTAGAAGGAGTATATTTATTAGCATTATCAAGTAAATTATAAATAACGTTAGTTATATGAACTTTATCAACATTAATAATAAACTTTTCAGCTTTTAAATACATGTTAATGACACCAGAGCGTCTTTCAACTTGAAATCTTATTCTATCAACTATTTCTGGAATTAATTCATGTATATTAACAAGTTCTTTTTTCAATTTCAATTTGCCTTTTTCAATAATTGCTGTTTGAAGTATTTTTTCTGACAATGAACTAAGACGTTTATTTTCTTCATTAATAATATTTATATAATTATCTATAAAAACCTCATTTTTAGGAATACTGTTATCTTTTAATGTTTCACAAGCCATTGCAATCGTAGTAATAGGCGTTCGTATTTCATGAGTCATATTATTTATGAAATCATTTTTCATCTCCGACAATTTTTTTTGCTTAAAGATAATAATTACATTATATACGAAAGAAAATACAATAGCCATTAATAATAATGTAGAAATTAATAACATTTTCCATAATTGTTGCAAAAGATACTTTTTTTGAGCTGGAAAATAAATAAGCAAATATTCGGGAGCTATAAATAAATCCCTAGGGAAAAGATTATATGCAAAACCGCTTTCAAGAAGTTCTTTTCTACATTCACTCTTAGTTTCTATTATCATTAAATTTCTTAACGGACTATATACTCCAAATTCATAAGGTGTATATATGCCTTTCTTTTCTAATTCTTCATTAATCAAAGAATCTAACATAATAAAATTTAACCTATTCTCTATAGCTTTATAGTGTTTAAGATTAAAAATATCTTCTAAAACATCTCTAATTAGAAATGATTTTTTTATATACCTACTAAGCTGATCTTGAACACTGTCAATGTCTTTATAAAAGGCTGTATCGTGTATTAAAGGAATTGTTGATTGTTCTTTAATTACTAAAGGTTGTTTTTCCTTGTCTTTAGTTTGTATTGTGATTATATTAGTATCGTAACGTTTTATAATTTCTCCCGACTGGTCCTGTAAAACTTGTACAGTAATTTTTTCACTAGTAAAATTTATAACATTCTCTGGATAATTACCTGTATCTTTTCTATTTTTTTCTAACTCTTTAAAAAATATATTATTTATTGAATCAATAGCATGAAATAAATTAGATCCTTGCTTGCTTGCATACATTTTTTCCCTTATTTTAGCAGCAACTTCTAATTTTTCAAGCTTATAAACAACATTAGTAATAGCTTCATTTACATTTCTTTTAAATGTAGCCTCTTTTAAATCAATAGCATTATTTATCCAATAAATCTGTATGCCAGTTATGCCTATTAAAGCTATTGACATTATAATGATTGATAAAATAATCCTCTTACTCAAAGCTTAATATATTTTATTTGTGTGTTTTTAACATTATTTAACATTTATTAACGTAAATTAACATATTAGCACTTCTAATAATGTTATTTTTACAACATTAATAAAAATAAATAATTGATTTTTTCATGTTTTTTTAGGTTATTAATTAAAATTGTTTTTGGTTGTAATTACATTAAGTGTGGTGTACAATTATGTACATCACACTTTTTTTATATGCAAAAGTAATTATTTAACTTCATAAATTTGTAATTTATTTTTATTTATGTTAAATTTGTAATTAATCAATAAAAGATAATATATATGAAAAAAAGTATTACATTCCTTATGGTTTATTTAAGCTTAGCAGTAATTTATACAATAAAAGCTCAAACATTGCAATTTAACCAAGTAAAACTTATCACCGATGTACAAGAAACTGTACCTGCTAATAAAGTATGGAAAATAGAAAGTGTTATGGAAAATTCAGCACGTAAATCCTTTTCTCCTTATTTTATTAAAATTAATGGTAATAATATATATTTTCATGAATTTACTCATAGTGGTAAAGCTTGGATGGATGTGGCTGAAATAAAAATATATTATAAAGAAAATTATTCGTGTTCAAATACCCCTACTTTATATTTCATTTATGATGGCTATGAAGGCAAAACCCCATTTTGGGGTAGAAAATCTACAGCTGCAGTACAAAATAATTCAAACTGGCATTTGGTCTTAACCATTGCTCCACAAACAACTGGCAATCCTTTATCAATTACTAAAGTTAAATTATATATAAGTTATACAGAATCAGGAGATGTAAAACTTGATATAACGTATATGGATGGTACAACATCTTCAATGACTATTCCTGGTTATCAAAGTAGTGTTTGTCAAAGTGGAACCCATCAATTTATTAGTGCCGATCCTGGAAGTTGGAATAGTACAGTTAATTATGCAGAAGTTCCAGAAGCAGAACTTTATAAACCTAATACCCAATTACCTATATGGTTGCCTGCAGGTACAACTTTACAAGCGGGTGATAATGTAAAATATATTAGTGTAATTGAGTTTAATATTGTTCCATAAACTTTATATTACATACTAAGTAAACTATTTCAACTAATAGTTTGAAAAACGATTAAAAAATCGTTTTTTTGCAAATAATTTTTAAAATAAAAAACAACTATGTGTAAGAGAACTATGATAGCAAGTCTCCTTAAGGGAGATATTGCTCTGGGTAATTATGTTAATGTAAAAGGCTGGGTAAGAACACGTAGAGGTATTAAAAATGTCGTTTTTATTGAATTAAATGATGGGTCTATAATCCATAATATACAAATAGTAGCGGATATACAAAACTTTAACGAAGATTTTTTAAAACGTATTAATACAGGTACTTGTCTATCAGTAACTGGCTTATTAACAGAATCATTAGGACAAAAGCAAAAAGTAGAAATACAAGCTAAAGAAATTACAATTTATGGTGAAGCCGATCCCGAAAAATATCCTTTACAAAAAAAAGGACATAGTCTTGAATTTTTAAGAGAAATAGCACATTTACGTCCACGCACCAACACTTTTGGTGCTATATTACGTCTAAGACATGCCATGTCTTATGCTATTCATAAATACTTTAACGATAAAGGATTTTATTATATACATACTCCAATAATAACAGCTTCTGATGCCGAAGGTGCAGGGGCAATGTTCAAAGTTACCACTCTAGACCTCAATAACTTGCCAATTACTAAAGAAGGGAAGATTGATTTTTCACAAGATTTTTTTGGGCGTGAAACTAATCTTACTGTATCTGGGCAATTAGAAGCAGAACTAGGAGCATTAGCCCTTTCAAATGTTTATACCTTTGGGCCTACTTTTCGTGCTGAAAATTCTAATACACCTCGTCACCTTGCTGAATTCTGGATGATTGAACCTGAAATGGCCTTTTATGATATCAACGACAATATGGATTTAGCAGAAGATTTTTTAAAATTCCTTGTAAACTATGCCCTCGAAAATTGCCTAGATGATTTAGAATTTCTTAATAAAATGTATGATAAAGATTTAATTGATAGATTAAGAAGCATCATAAAACAACCTTTCGTTCGTTTAACTTACACTAAAGCTATAGATATCCTTATAAATGCTAAACAAAAATTCGAATTCCCTGTTAAATGGGGAGCTGATTTACAAGCAGAGCACGAACGTTATCTTGTTGAAAAATATTTCGAAAACCCTGTAATTATAACCGATTATCCTAAAGAAATAAAGGCATTTTATATGAAACTAAACGATGACGAAAAAACTGTAAAAGCTATGGATATTTTATTTCCGTCGATAGGTGAAATTATTGGAGGCTCACAAAGAGAAGAAAATTTAAATAAACTTATTGCAAGAATTAAAGAATTAAATATACCAGAAAAAGATGTATGGTGGTATGTTGATACCCGCCGTTTTGGAACGGCTCCTCATAGTGGCTTTGGCTTAGGCTTTGAACGACTAATGCTATTTGTAACAGGCATGTCAAATATAAGAGATGTTATTCCTTTTCCACGGACGCCAGGCAACGCAGAATTCTAAAATTTAATGTTTTTTATTTTGTTAAATAAAAAAATAAATTCTACCTTTGCAAATTAATTTTTTTACAAAATATTTATTAACAAAAACTTAAAAAAATATGTTAAGACAGTATGAAACCGTTTTCATTATGACTCCCGTTTTGTCTGAAAATCAGATGAAGGAAACGGTTACAAAATTTAAAAAATTCCTTACTGATAAGGGAGCTGAAATAATTTATGAAGATAACTGGGGACTACGAAAGTTGGCTTATCCAATACAGAAAAAAACAACAGGATTTTATTATCTTATCGAATTTCGCCACCAAGGAGATGTTATTAAAGATTTAGACATTGCCTTCAGACGTGACGAACGCATTATGCGTTACCTCACTGTACTACTCGACAAACATGCTATAGCATATAATGAAAAGAAAAGACGTGAAAAAACTGAAAAAGTTGACAAAATAAAAGAAGAAGCTAAATAATAATTAATAAAATCGATAAGATTATGGCAAACAACGATAATGGAGAAATTAGATATTTAACACCAATTAATGTTGACACAAAAAAGAAAAAATATTGTCGCTTTAAAAAAAGTGGCATAAAGTATATTGATTATAAAGATGCTGATTTTCTTTTGAAATTTGTCAATGAGCAAGGAAAAATATTACCAAGACGTATTACAGGTACTTCTCTTAAATATCAACGAAAAGTTGCAAAAGCTATTAAAAGAGCACGTCACCTTGCTTTATTACCTTATGTAGCAGATTTATTAAAATAAGAGGAGGTAATTTATATGGAAGTGATTTTAAAACAAGACATGCCTAATTTAGGCTATGCAAATGAAATCGTAAAAGTTAAAAATGGTTATGCAAGAAATTATCTTATACCTAAAGGATATGCTATATTAGCTACCGAAACAAATCGTAAAATTCTATCCGAAAATATTAAACAAAAAGCTTTTAAAGAAGAAAAATTACGCAAGGAAGCCGAAACTCTAGCTAAAGCTTTACAAAGTATAGTTGTAAAAATTGGTACTAAAGCAGCAGCAACGGGTAAAATATACGGTTCTGTTAATAATATACAAGTTGCCGAAGCTATTAAAAATCAATTTAATTATACTATCGACCGTAAAAAAATACATATTGATAGTGAATCTATTAAAGAAATTGGTACTTATAAAGCTAAAATACATTTATATAAGGACATAAATGTAGATATTACTTTTGAAGTCGTACCTGAATAAATGTAATAATACTAAATTTTAAACTACTTCAAAAATTAAAAATAATGTTTTTTTGAAGTAGTTTTTTTTATTTATATAACTTTATACTTTGTTGTAAAAATTTATAAATAAATGCTCTCTAAAAATACTATTAAATATTTGAATTCTCTTAAAGAAAAAAAATATCGTGATTTAAAAAATGAATTTATTGTAGAAGGTGAAAAATCAGTTTATGAGTTTTTAAAATACCCCGAAAACATAAAAGCAATCTATGCCCTGCCTGCTTGGATTAACCAAAATATTGAAAAACTTAAACTTATAAATAACATAAACGAAATTTCGGTTGACTTACTAAAAAAAATAAGTAATCTTAAAACACCTAACAATGTCATTGCTATTGTAAAAAAAACACATTCTACTATCGATTTTAACCATAACAATCTTATACTAGTACTTGATGGTATAAGAGATCCAGGTAATATTGGTACCATAATACGTATTGCTGATTGGTTTGGTATTGATTATTTAATATGCTCTCCCGATACTGTTGACCCATATAATCCTAAAGCTGTTCAATCGAGTATGGGCTCTTTATGT
>DAOTOD010000073.1:0-524 GCA_035451165.1 Bacteroidales bacterium | reverse complement strand
GTAAAAGTATTAGAATTACCTCTCGATCAATTTTTCAATATGTTACCTCACGATTTTATGGTATATGGAACATTGATTAACGCTACTCCTATAAATAATATTAAATTACAACAAAAAGCTGTTATCATAATAGGTAATGAAGCTAAAGGTATAAGTAACAACATTATCAAATTCGTATCCTGTAAAATTTCTATCCCTTCATATATGCATGAATTAAAAGTTAAAGGCAAAGCCGATTCCCTTAATGCAGCAATAGCTGCATCTATATTGTGTTATGAATTCAAAAAACAAAATAATAATAATTCTTAAAAAATTTTGTAATAATGAATAAAATATTACGTGTATTAACTGTCTTTTTCGTTATATATGCTTTATGGCTATTTGCTGACAGTGTATTAGATAATTTTAGCTGGTTTGCAAAGTTTTGGTGGTTTTTATATCATATTTTACTTAAAACAACTGAATTTTTAACAATAAAATTAGTTGCTATACTTTGGAATATAGATGCCTTTGTAATAGATTAT
>DAOTOD010000072.1:0-6585 GCA_035451165.1 Bacteroidales bacterium | reverse complement strand
TTATTTTTAAATTTATACTTGGAAAAAATAAGTATTGGGACAAGGATTGGATGACAATATTGCTCATTAATGTTGACCTACTAAATTTGTGTTAATAATTGAACTATTATTGATTTGAATTTGAACATTTTAAATTCTGTCCAATAAATTATTAATTTTAATGGGATAGCAATAATTAGCTCCACTCATAAGTTATGAAATTAATATACAATTATACCCTAACCCTGCAAATAAAAGTTTAACAATAGAATCTACTTATGGTGAAGATATTAGTAATATTGAATTTAAAATCTTTAATATTTTAGGAAGTAAAGTAAATGTTTCAACTCAACGTAGATTTAATAATTCTATAATTATAAATGTTGCTGATTTACCCAATGGTTTGTATTTAATAATGTTAAACGATAAAACAAATAAGAACATTTATAGTAGTAAAATATTGAAATTTATAGTGAAACATTAATAAAATTAAATTTTTGTAAAATATTTTACCATCTTATTTTTACCATCCCTGCAGCTCCTTTTCCTCCAGTATAACCGCTGTTGTAATATCCACCACCACCTCCGCCGCCACCTGGTCCATTACCAGCGGCTCCAGTTGGGCTCGAACCAGAGCCTCCTGCTCCTCCTAATCCTCCGTTACCTCCTTCTCCTCCAGCCCCTCCAACAGCAGGATTACCACTAGGGCCACCTACAACTCCATTGCTTCCATTTACAACAATATAACCAGTAGCACTTCCCCCACTACCAGCTGTACCATTTGGACCAACTCCTCCACCATTTCCACCATTAGCAACTAAAGAAATACCAGTTCCTGTAACACTTGTTGTTCCTCCATTACTACCAGAGCTACCTCCAGATCCTCCATTTCCACCACCTCCAACAGTTATGGTTAAAGATATTCCAGGAGTAACTGTATAACATTGCTGTGCATATCCACCGCCGCCGCCACCACCGCCGCCACCGCCGCTGCTGCCGCCGCCGCCGCCACCACCACCTCCTCCCCATGCTTCTATGCAAATATAGCTTGCACACTGTGGTACAACAAAAGTTCTTGTTCCTACTGAAGAAAAAGTTATTCCATCAGAAGTAATAAAAGAAGGATTTTTTATTATGGATTCAACTTTCCATACTTTATTAGTTGGAACAGTAGAAAGAGATTTTATATTAAGAACTTGAGAAAATTCAAGCGAAGAATTATTTACTATGTTAAATTCTATCACTGAAATAGAGTTTACCATTTGTGCTGGCTCAATAGTTTGATTTTCTTTCAACCATAAAGGTAAAACTAATCCATCCGGAACACTTTCATTTGCTAAAACTAGATTACCATCTACTTTAATATATGGTTGGCATTGTCCCATTAAATGGGTTTCTTTTCCAAACAGAAAAATTAATATACCTATTATTAGATATTTGTAAATATTTTTTATCATAAATTAAATTTTTAATAAAAATTGTAATGTAAAATTATAATAAATTTGTATAATATTTTTATTAAACTCAATTTTTTTAAAAAATAATTTAAACTTTATGTAACCCTTTATTATTAAGCCATTTTATAAGGTTAAAATATTTTATAGATTTTTTAAACATTATAGCTCCATCTTTTTCCCAGTCGGGACAATATATAAGACTTTGTATATTGTTTATTTTGATATTACTTATGCAAATTTTGTTTTTATAAGGTAATTGATCAAACTCTTCAATTAATTGAATATTAGCCCCATCTTTGTTTCCATCAAACTTTATAAATAAATTATCGAAATTAATTCTTTGTTTTCGGCGGTTCCATTTTTGATAAGCTTCTTCTTTGCTTTCATAATGTAGAAATTGAATTTCAATATCATCAATAACACCTGTAGGAAAGTTTTTACTTTTTATTTTTTTTGAATTTTCTACTTGCTCATATTTGGATGTGTCTGTAAAATATAATTCTTTTGAAAGATAATATTCAGGTTTTTTTAAAAACTTAATATAACACGGTGCCATTAAATATAATCCTATGAAAGGAGTGTTATATGCTAAATTAAAATAGTGATAAACTTCAGCTCCCCAACAATCGTTAGAAAAAATAGTAAAATTGGTGTTTTTTAATCTCCATTTATTATATTTTTGGATTAATGAATCAAACATTTTGTATATTTTTAGATGTAAATATAATATTTAATTTTGTAACTTTTTACAAGCAAATATAATTCATATTTTATGAATCTACCTAAGGTAAGTGTGTGTGTTATTACTTATAATCATGAATTATATATTAGAGAAGCTTTAAATAGTATAATATCTCAAAAAACTAATTTTGATTTTGAAATTATTATAAGTAATGATGCTTCAACAGATAAAACTGAAACTATTATAAAAGAAGAATATTTAAATAAGTACAAAAATATTATTTATTTAAACACAAGTAAAAGACTTGGGGTAACAAAAAATTGGGTTAAATGCCTTAGTACCGCTACAGGAAAGTATGTAGCTATTATAGAAGGGGATGACTATTGGACCAGGGATGATAAACTTCAAAAACAATACGATTTGATGGAGGCTTATCCTGAATATAGTTTTTGTTTTCATAAATTAGAAATGAAATTTGAACGAGAACATGATATTGATCATTACCTTAATCAAGATATTGATCAACGAGAATTTACATTAGAAGATATTATAACAAGAAAATGGTTTATAGGCACTTGTAGTATATTTTATAGAAGACAATATCTTAATAATTTTCCTAAATGGATTAATGGTTTACCATCTATTGACAAGCCAGTTCAATTGTTATTGGCTTCAAAAGGCAAAATAGGGTTTATAGATGAATTTATGGGTATATATAGAATACATAATGCTGGCATTTCTCAAATACAATGGCTTGGTAAAGAAAGAATATTTGAAAAAGCTCAAATAAAAACTTTGAAAAGGTTTAATAAATTTTCAAAATA
The DNA here is from genome assembly GCA_035451165.1 of Bacteroidales bacterium. Classification (GTDB taxonomy): domain Bacteria; phylum Bacteroidota; class Bacteroidia; order Bacteroidales; family JAKIYJ01; genus JAKIYJ01. The sequence continues at coordinate 3,643 of DAOTOD010000072.1, read as the reverse complement.
TGCTTATTATAATACAATTTACACAAAAATATATAAGCTATATAATGCTTTATTGGAAAAAAATAAAAAATATTATAAAGATTACTATTTAATTAAATTTGATTTTTTAATGTTTAGACTAAAAAAATATATTTTAACGAAATTATAGTAAAATTAAATGAAAAAAGGTATTAGCATAGTAATTTGTACATACAATGGTAAAGCTTATATTGGTGAAACTTTGAATCATATAGCTTTACAAAATAGGGATAGATTTAATATAGAACTTATTGTGGTAGATAATAATTCGAATGATGGGACATATGATTATGTATTACAAAAATGGTACGAACTTCGACAACCATTTGATATGAAACTTTTGAAGGAGTCTAAAATAGGGAAATTTAATGCTTCTTCATTGGGCTTTAGTGTTGCTCAATATGATTATATTTTAATATGTGATGATGATAATTTCCTTTATCCCGATTATTGTTTAAAAGCATTTAATATTTTAGAACAATATAATGAAGTAGGTATAGCGGGAGGGAAAGGTATACCAGAGTTTGAAGATACAGAACCCGAGTGGTTTAAAAAATATGAAACTGTTTTTGCTTGCGGTAGGCAATATAATGTTTCGGGAATTATTGATGATTCATCTGTTAATCTTTGGGGTGCTGGAATGATATTTAGAAAAAAAATATGGGATGACATACAAAAAATGGATAAGTTATTTTTCCTTAGTGCTCATAGAACTAAAAAAGATAACTCAGGAGGTGATGATACAGAATTATGTGAAATAGCAAAAATGATGGGTTATAAATTATATTATGATGATAATATGGTATTTAAGCATTTTATGCCTAAAAAAAGAATGAAAATTGACTTTTTAAAAAGAAGATTTAAAGGGCTTGGTAAATCGAGACTTTATTTAAGAGCTTACAGATATTGTTACTTAAATGATGAATTACCTGATAAAAATTTAAAAATACCTTTTTGGAAAGATGTACTTACTTATCGTAATAGAGAATTATTAAATTATTATCCTCGTATATGGTTTGTTAAACAAACTTACAAAAATCTCGATTTTATATTAAAATATCAAGCACTTAAGGGTGAAATAGCTGAAATTAAAAGATTAAAAGATAATTATATATATATTTATAAAGATATATTTTATTTAAAAGAAAAAATTAATAATTTTGCAATTCGTTAATTATTATCCATGTCATAAGTCCCATCCCTGTAATAATGCTTGTTTCGTTAGGGTTAAAATAAGGTGTATGTAGTTTCGAAGTATTTCTTTTATTTTTATTACCTACACCTAATCGATAATAACAAGAAGGTTTTTTTAAGGCAAAATAAGCAAAATCATCTGCGGTTAATCGAGGTTCTATATCAATAACATTTGTTTCTCCTAAATATTCTATAGCATATTTTTTTATTTTTTCTGTAAGTTCAATATTATTATAAAGTATAGGATATCCTTTTATTATTTTTACTTCGCATTGGGCTTTCATACTTTTAGCTACATCAGAAGCAACTTTAGTAATGAGCGAGTGTGCTTTCGTACGCCATTTTTCATCTAAGGTTCTAAAAGTACCGCTAATCTTAACTATATCCGGTATTATATTAGTTTCGCCATTAGCTATAAATTTTCCAAAGCTTAAAACGGAAGGTGTTAAAGGGTTAGCATTACGACTAATTATTTGTTGAAGAGCTATAATTATATGTGAAGCTATTACTATAGGATCTATTAATAAATGAGGCATAGCAGCATGTCCCCCTTTACCTTTAACTGAAATATAGATTTCATCGGCCGAAGCCATAAAATTGCCCGATTTTATGCCTATTTTACCAGTTTCAATTTCGGGTGACGTGTGCTGTCCAATTATTGATTGAGGTGTAGGGGATGTTAAAACTTTTTCTTTTATCATCGATAACGCTCCCCCTGGTAGTTTTTCTTCAGAAGGTTGAAAAAGTATTTTAACTGTCCCTGAAAAGTTATTTTTTAATTTATTTAGCATTATAGCTGTTCCTATTGCAGAAGCTATATGTATATCGTGCCCACAAGCATGCATTATTCCGGGAACTAAAGATTTATATTCTAAAGAAGTTTTTTCTTGTATTGGTAAAGCATCTAGCTCGACTCTTATTGCAATACATTTATTAGAATTCTTTTTTCCCTGAACAAAAGCTATTACACCTGTTTTTGCAATGCCTTTTTTATAGATTATTTTGTGTTCAGAAAGTGTTTTGACAATAAGTTGTGAAGTTTTATATTCGTTAAATGCTAGTTCAGGGTATTGATGTATTTCCCTTCTTATTTCAACTATTTGTTCAAATAGTTTTAGTGATAAATCTTTAATTATATTTTTAATATTATTCATAGTAGCTTAAAAATCTAGACTAAGGGATAAGTAAAAGACGCAAGGTAATCTAACACCATCTTCGAATCCGTATGCCCAATCGGCTCTAACGAAATATCCTAATATTCGTGTTCTTAATCCAAAGCCAACACCTTCTACAATAGGATTTTTTTGATTTTTAATAGTAATTTTGATAGGACCTTGTTGGATAATTTGTGTATAAAGAGAATTTTCATCGGAGTAAGGAGAAACTCCTGTCCATGCTGTTCCTATATCTCCGAATGCTATGATTTGAAAGTTATCGAAAAAATCAGATTTTAATGGTTTGTTTGAAAAATATCTAAATATAGGGAAACGTAATTCGCTATTTATAACAGTAAAGCTATTCCCATTTCTTATATTTTGGTGAAATCCTCTCATATTAGTAGCTATAGTTTGATAAACATAATTTTGGTTAGTAGCAATATTTGTATTAGTGTTAAATTTTGGAAACAACCAGTTGTCAACACCGCCCATATAATAAATAAGTCGTTGAGGCCCCAGAGACGTACTTGCTGCTATTCGGTTTGCCCAGATAAATGTTTTGTGAATTTTTTGATAATTTCTAAAGTCTATTCCTAGTACATAAATATGATTTTTTTGTTTTTCAATTTGTTTATAATATTCTGTAAAAATTTTATATCGTGTTCCATAATAAAGATTAAGTCCTTTTTCTCTTGTATCGTCATAAGTTAGCTCGGCTTTTAACCCTATCCAGTTTTTATTTATATTGTCTTTTTTAATATTATTAGCATCGGTAGATAAAAATACTCTTTTATCGTTACGTATTATAGAAGTACCTTTAATAGATAGTACTTCATTAAAAGGATATTTAATAATGAATGATATTTCGTGTGTATAATCTTTTGTTAAATTATTTGTACTAGCATCCAATAAAACTTTACGATGGAAACAAATGCTTTTATCAAATCTTTTTTTAATATTGTCGTAATTTAAAAAATATTCGTTATTGTCTAAACTGTTTGATAATCTTATACCGCCTGTAATTCTATAGTCTTCTAGTAAGTCAGTAATACCAATAGAAAAAAGAGCATTAAATCCAGGGTTAATATAAATAGGGCCTCCATTTCCTGAAAATGGTTGATAAGTATTATTAAGAAAGCTGAAATCTATTTGATTAACTAATTGATTTATAGAGTATTCCACGTCATAATTACGAACTTTGTGTAATTTAAAACTTTTTATAACAGTAGTATCTTTATTTGTTAAATCAACAATTATAAGTGTATCTTTTTTAT
>DAOTOD010000071.1:0-6605 GCA_035451165.1 Bacteroidales bacterium | reverse complement strand
GTGCTTTCTTTAATTTGCGATATACCACATGGAGCATCTTTATCTATAGCTTACATAGCTTGGTTAAAATATCATAGTAAAAAAGCATCTGATAAAATTCAAAAGTTAGGTCATTTGCTATATAGAGATCCTTCTATAGAAAATACTATTAATAATATTGAACAATTTTTTAAGTCGATAGGTTGCCCTATTAATTTTAAGGAAGCAAACATTGATACAAATAAATATTCTTTAATACTAAATACTATGCTTAAAAATAAAGTAGGAGGGGAATTTTATAAACTGTCAGAAGAAGATATAACTAATATATTTTATTTAATGTCTGCTTAATAAGCTTTAGCAAAAACAACCCTACCTTTTGAAGGCTTACCACTATAAATACATTTCCCTGGTTCTTGATGCTCATTTAGAGGAATTAACCTAATTGTAGCTTTTGTTTCTTCTTTAATTTTTATTTCTGTCTCTTTTGTTCCGTCCCAGTGAGCTAATATAAATCCTCCTTTGTTTTCAATTATATCTTTAAATTCTTCCCATGTATTTACTGTGAAGGTGTTGTTTTCTTTAAAAATAAGAGCTTTCTGATATAAGTTTTGTTGTATTTGTTTTAATAAATTTGTAATTTTATTTTCAACATCTAATATTTGATATGTACTTTTTTCTAAAGTGTCACGTCTTGCAATCTCAATGGTATTATTTTCTATATCTTTAGGACCTATAGCTATTCTGATAGGTACCCCTTTAAATTCATATTCTGTAAACTTCCATCCAGGCTTATGAGTTTCTCTATCATCTACTTTAACTCTTATGTTTTTTGCTTCAAGTAAAGTTTTTATTTCGAATGCTTTATTTTTTGTAAGTTCATATTCTTCAAAGCTTTTATAAATAGGTATAATAACTACTTGTATAGGAGCGAGTCTAGGAGGTAATACAAGACCATTATCATCAGAGTGAGACATTATAAGAGCTCCCATTAGTCTGGTTGATACTCCCCAGGAAGTTGCCCAAACATATTCTAATTTATTATTTTTATTTAAAAATTTTACATCAAAAGCTTTAGAAAAATTTTGCCCTAAAAAATGAGAAGTACCTGCTTGCAACGATTTACCGTCTTGCATTAGCGCTTCAATACAAAATGTTTCTTCTGCTCCTGCAAATCGTTCATTTTCAGATTTTACACCTTTAAGTACTGGCATAGCCATCCATTCTTCCGCAAAACTAGTATATACATTTAGCATTGTATTTGTTTCATTCAATGCTTCTTCTTTTGTAGTATGTGCTGTATGTCCTTCTTGCCATAAAAATTCAGCTGTCCTTAAAAATAACCTTGTACGCATTTCCCACCTCACTACATTTGCCCATTGATTAATTAGTAAAGGAAGATCCCTGTATGATTTTATCCAATTTCGATAAGTATCCCATATTATAGTTTCAGATGTAGGTCTTACTATTAATTCTTCTTCTAGTTTAGCTTCTTCATCAACTATAACTCCTTTACCATCAGGTGAGTTTTTAAGTCGATAATGAGTTACTATAGCACATTCTTTAGCAAAGCCTTCTACGTGACTAGCTTCTTTACTGAAAAAAGATTTAGGAATGAATAAAGGGAAATATGCATTAACATGCCCAGTTTGCTTAAATAACTTATCTAATTCTGATTGCATCCTTTCCCATATAGCATAACCATATGGTTTTATTACCATACATCCTCTTACAGGAGAATTTTCTGCTAAATCGGCTTTTATAACTAAATCATTATACCATTGGGCATAATTTTCACTACGTTTACATAATCCTTGAGCCATTGTTTTATTTTGTGGTATAATATTTGTAATTTTTCTTTTTAGAAAATTTATTTAATCGCAAAGTTATAAAATTCCAAATATCAAAATTAATAAGGAGTATAAAATCATGAAAAAGGTAATTAAATTTAAAATAAAATGGCTTAACAATATGTTTATGCCATTTGTTTTTTTTATTAAAAATTGCAACATAATATTATTGCTTTCTTTATCTACCCTTTTATTAATGTCTTGCTCAACAAGTAGCTATGTGAATAAACCTTATTATGATGATGTTTATTTCTCTAGTAGAGATGCTAAAATTTCTCAAAATCCTGTTATTAGTGAAAATAATAAACGAATTTCCGAAACAGCTCATAATCAAGTTGAAATACAAGAAACTCAGCCTAATGAGGATACATCCTCTTATATTAATTCGCAAGAATTTAATAATAAAGCATCATATTATGATAGTGATGGCAATACTTATATTACCAATAATTATTATTTTGACGACTATTATGACTATTCATATACTGCTCGCTTACGTAGATTTTATTCACCTTATGTAGGTTGGAGTTATTATGATGATTGGTACACGAATTATTATTGGTATAATTATGATCCTTTATGGTGGGGCGTTAGTATATATGTAGGTTATAATTGGTGGTGGCCAACATTTTATTATAGACCATATTATTATTACTCATGGTATTGGCATCCACATTATTATGGTTGGCATTACTGGGATAATCCTTGGTGGGCTTATAATACTGGATACTGGGATGGTTTTTATGATGGTTATTACTATGCATATAATGATGCTATTTGGGCTGATTATTACTACAATAGCTATGATAATAATTCTTTTTATTATGGCCCTCGTACAAATAATCTAAGCTCAAATACTCCTACTAATAATCTTACAAATCAGATGTCTTTTGGTCAAAAATATGAAACAGTAGTTGGTAATACTCGCCCAGCTAAACAAACAACTTATTCTGATATTAGCTCGGGGAAAACTACAATTATTAATGAAAACGTTGTAGGTAAAAAACCTACTCAAGATAATGTTGTTTCAAATGATAATTCAGAAATAGTAACTAAAAAGCCAGTTACTGCCCCAAACAATTATGAAGTAAATAAGGAGAATGTTAATAGAAAGCCTAATGTTCAAAATACAGAGAGTAAGAATATTCAGTCTAATCAAAATAATTCTAAAGTAAATCAGGGAAATGTTTCTAAACCATTGTATTCTAAGCCACAATCAATAAACTATAGTTCTAAACAAACTAAAGAACAGCAAACAGAAGGTAAGAAACAACAAAGTTATCAAGTTAAACCTTATGTTGCACCAAATTATTCACAACCTAAATCAAGTCAACAATATACTGCTCCTAAACAAAATAATTTTTATAATTATACAAAACCTGAGGCTTCAGGGACAGTGAAACCTAATACTTATAATCATACCCCTTATTACCAGGAATATTATCAAAAAGATAGTAAAAATAGAGAAGAAAAAATCTATAATGAAGAAAATAGAAATAATAATTATAATGATTATAAATCAAGTAAATCTAGTAATTATTATAAAAGTAATGAATCTTATAATAAGAGCATCATTCCTTCTATAAATCATGATAATTCTTCTAGTAGGAGTGGAGGTATAAATAATAATACCGGCAATACTCGTTCTGGTGGTTCTTCAGGGAAATCTGAAAATTCTAGGAGAAGGTAAAATAAATTATACATTTTTATAGTGAATTAATATTTTAAATTATAAGATTATGAAAGCATTAAAAGTATTCATTAGTTTAACATTCTGTCTTACTATTCCGATTATTATTCAAGCTCAAGATAAAACTGATGCACTTAGATATTCACAAATATACTTTGGAGGGACAGCTCGTTCTCTTGGACTAGCTGGAGCATTTGGTTCAGCAGGAGCTGATTTTTTTTCTGCTTCTGTTAATCCTGCTGGTATAGGCTTGTATAAGTCTTCTGAAATAACTTTTTCTCCTTCTTTTTATTCAGGTAATACTTTTACAAATTATAATGAAACAGAGACTGAAGATCAAAAGTTTAATGTAAACATTAATAATGTAGGAATGGTTTGGAATTTTGATATAAAAAAAGATAAAGAAGGAGAAGATAGCGATTATGGATGGAATAATTTTCAATTAGCTTTTGGAATAAATCGGTTAAATAATTTTAATAATAGAATTATTATACAAGGTAATTCTAAATCAAGTTCGTTATTAGATGTTTTTGTTTCACAAGCAAATGGCTTAAAACCTGAAAATTTAGATAAATTTGGTTCTGCTCTTGCTTTTAATACATATCTTATTGATACGTTAGTAGGAGGAAATACAGAATATTATAGTGTATTACCTAATAGCGGTGTATTACAACGAAAGTTGCTAACTACTTCAGGAGGTATTAATGAAATGGTCATAAATTTGGCTGCTAATTATTCAGACAAATTATATATAGGAGGGACCTTAGGTTTACCTATTATCAGATATTATGAACAAAGCCAATATTATGAGATAGACAATGCCGATACTTTACCAAATTTTAAATCATTTACCTACAGTGAAGATTTGGCTACTTCGGGGAGTGGTTTTAATTTCAAATTTGGAATAATATATAGGCTTAATGACTATGTTAGATTAGGTGCTGCTGTTCAGACACCCACTTTTTTTACTTTAAAAGATTCGTATAGTAAAAAAATAAAATCAAATCTTGAAACAGCTAATTATCAAGATAATTCACCTTTAGGGGTTTTTAATTATGAATTAATGACCCCAATGAGAGCTACTGGTAATATTGCATTTATAATTGGTCGTTTAGGAATGTTAAATGTAGATTATGAATTTGTGGATTATTCTGATTCTAAATTAAATTCTTCGAATTACAAATTTTTTGATGAGAATGAATCAATAAGGAATAGTTATACAGTGGCTAATAATATTAGAGTTGGGGGCGAAATTGTTTTAGCGCCATTTAGTGTGAGAGGAGGATATGCTTATTATGGAAGCCCTTATAAAACAGGCTTAAATGATGGAAAAAAATCTTTTGTTACATTTGGCATGGGAGTTAAAGAAAAAGGTTATTTTATTGATTTGGCATATATATATTCTTTATCTAAAGAAGATTATTATTTATATCCTAATGTATCTTCACCTGCTCATAATAAGATGATTAATCACAATGTTGTTTTAACATTTGGACTTAAATACTAATTCTTATTATTAATTTTGATAGATATTATATTTTGGAATATTTAGTTTTTTCCTATGTTTTTATTGGGAAGGAAGTTAAAGTTTATTATTTTTGTTGAAATAAGTTAGCAAAAATAAAATGGAAAATTTTGTAGTATCAGCTCGTAAATATAGACCTACAACGTTTGACATGGTAGTTGGGCAGACTTCTATAACGACTACGCTTAAAAATGCTATAAGAAATGATCAGTTAGCACAATCTTTTTTATTTTGTGGGCCTCGAGGTGTAGGTAAAACTACTTGTGCAAGGATATTAGCCAAAACGATAAATTGTAATAATTTAACTTCGAATATAGAACCGTGCAATGAATGTGAACCTTGTCGTTCGTTTAATGTTTCAGCTTCTTTTAATATTCATGAATTAGATGCTGCTTCGAATAATAAAGTTGAAGACATAAGAGCACTTGTAGAGCAAGTGAGAATACCACCTCAAGGTGTTAGGTATAAAGTTTATATTATTGATGAAGTTCATATGTTATCACAGGCGGCTTTTAATGCATTTTTAAAAACACTAGAAGAGCCACCGCCTTATGCAAAGTTTATTTTGGCAACAACCGAAAAACATAAGATATTGCCTACTATAATTTCTAGATGTCAGGTTTTTGATTTTAAACGTATTACGATCGACGATATAGCTTGTCAATTGGCATATGTTGCTAAAAATGAATCAATTGAAGCAGAGATAGATGCTTTACATATTATTGCTCAAAAAGCTGATGGTTCTATGCGCGATGCTTTGTCAATATTTGACCAAATAGCAAGTTTTTCTGGTAATAAAATAACTTATCAAGCTGTTATTGAAAATCTTAACATATTAGATTTTGATTATTATTTTAAGTTAACTGATTTTTTGCTGGATAGTAATGTACCATCATCATTAATTTTATTTAATGAGATTATTGAAAATGGATTTGATGGGCAATATTTTTTAGGAGGTTTGGCAGAACATTTTAGAAATTTACTTGTAGCACAGGACAATTCTACTATAAAGCTTTTAGAAGTGGGAGAATCATTAAAAAGCAGATATTTAGAGCAAAGTTTAAGGTGTAATTACTTATTTATATTAAAAGCGCTTGATTTATTATCATTAGCAGATTTTAACTACAAAGAAAGTAATAATAAAAAACTTTTAGTGGAATTAACTTTAGCTAAGATTTGTGGCTTAATGGAATCAGCAAATATTGCTACCCAGAACAATAAAATTAATTTGCCTATTTCTCAAGCTCCTGTTTCAGATGTATCACTTAATAAAGATAAGGGGTATGAAAAAAAAATAAAAGTTTCATCTAAAAAAGAAGAGGAGCAACAAGTAGTTTTAACTAAAAGTAAAAATATAACTAAAAGTGATAATAAAAATAAATATGAAATTATTAAAACTGTTTCTATACAAGAAGAGCTTAAGAAGGGTTTAAATACAATAAATACAAAAAATATAAATGAAAAAGAATTACCAAGCAATACGTTTACGCAGGAAGATCTGGAAAAAGCTTGGGAACTATACAGAGAGCCTATAAGAGAATATGATGCTAATATGTATATA
>DAOTOD010000070.1:0-6619 GCA_035451165.1 Bacteroidales bacterium | reverse complement strand
TTCTAATATATACAATAATGGCGGCTCAGTAGGTATTGGAACATCAACTCCTAATACTTCTGCTAAATTAGACGTAACATCAACTACTCAAGGATTCTTACCCCCAAGAATGACTGAAGCTCAAAGAAATGCAATAGCTTCACCTGCAACAGGCCTATTAATATACCAAACCGATCAAACTCCTGGATATTACTACTACGACGGTAGCAATTGGACCTCTATAGGAGGTGGTGGCAGTGCTACTGCCGACCCAACCCTCTTATATACAATAGATGGCTTTTAAAAACTTTTTAGCTTTTAAAATAGGATGGAGACTGTCTTTTATACAAAAGATAGTCTCTTTTAATTTATAATGTATCTTTTTATTTTTTAATATAAATTATTTTTATATGAATTATTATAATTATAAAAGATTTAAAAATTATTATTTGAGATTAGGAATTATATTTTTATACCCATACTTTTTATACACTCAAAATAATAATCTGCAATTTAATCGTGTATTACTTGTAGATAATAACCTTCAAACTGTTCCAACTGGAAAAATATGGAAAATTGAAAGTGCTATTTTAAGTGTTGATGCAGGAATAAGAAAATCTCCTTCGTTTCAAATTAATGGTAATACAGTTGTTTTAGGCTACGATTCTTACAATTCTTCAAGATGGGAAAATGTTACATCTATTGAAATACAAGCCCGAAAAACTAATACTACAGCATGTTCTTATAATAATACTGTATATTTAAGAATACTTGGCTCCGCTCCAAGTGGGGCAATTGACCAAACTTTCTCTAAATCTTTCACTCGCTCCTCCTTATCTACAAGCTTTTCAACAATTGATACTTGGATACCTTCTTCTCCAGGGAATAATGTTATAGATAAATGGCAACTATACACCGAATGGAGATGGTATAGCTGGGAATATAGAATTATTATTAATAAGGCTAATGGTGATAATATAGTGTACATTTATGGATATCCATATTCAGACCCCGGATGCTCTTCTTCATCATATGGTTACATGGACCATCTTAATGGAAACAATAATTATAGCTCTATACCCACAACACTGACAGACTTACCAAGATTGGATGTTGCGAGACCACAAATTTCAACACAACTACCTATATGGGTACCTGAAAATACTACACTTAAAACTAATGAAAATATAAAATATTTAAGCATTATTGAATTTAATGTCATACCTTAAAAATCAATATAAAATGAATAAAAATATTATAATTTTTGTAATGTTTTTGAGTAATATCATCTTATTAAATGCTCAAACTTTAAAATTTAGCCAAATTAAATTAATTGATAACAACATAAGCACTGTACCTCAAAACAAAGTATGGAAAATTGAAAGTGTTCTATCTTCTGATCCATTAATACCATCAAAAGGGACAACAGATAATACTTATTACACCATAAAATAAAACTATTGAGATCAATGGTAATGTGGTATATATTAGCCGTGCTTCAAGATATACCGAAAATAGTAGCAGATATAATTCTGAATCAACTACTGGAATACCTATAGGACAAACTACAGAATTACCTATATGGTTGCCTGCAGGTACAACATTAAAAGCAGGGAGTAATGCTCTTTATGTTAATGTTATTGAATTTGACATTATTCCTTAAATAAAAATCAAATTATGAAAAAAATTTATTTTGTTGCTATTATTTTTTCTTTTATTGTTTTAAACATTAAGTCACAAGGATATCAATTAAAATTTAATAAAGTTATTGATACTGCTTTAACTTTTACAATCCCATGTACAGCAAATTTGTTAAATGGGTATTTTGTAGATATTTTGACTCTTAATAATGACAATACAGTGACTAAAATTAATAGTATATATATTGATTGGCCACAATTATCTGTTAACACAGGGTCTTCATCTTGTGGTAGTGGCGGTTCAGGTCAATTTAGACTTCAACCCGCTTTGAAAAAAAACAATATATATACTGATATCACTAGCGTAGGGACAGCCTCAGGAGACACAAAATTTAACGGTATTTATTGGGCAACTAAAGGCACAACTATAAGTGTTAAAGCAAGCTCAACTAGTACTTCTTACCCTTATTTATCTACAAGTTTTAATGGTAAAATTCGTATATCAGCTATTGAATTTTTACTTATACCTTAAAAATTATTTATTTTAATTTATATAAATTTAAATTTACGAAAAATATGAAAAAATTATTTATTTCAATTTTAGTCTTATTTATATTATGTGTAAATATAATAACTAATGTAACTGCTCAAAAAATTTTACAATTTAATGATGTAAAGTTAGTTACAAGTACCGAAACTGTCCCTCAGGGCAGAGTGTGGAAAATTGAAAACATATTACCTAATACACGATTATCTTCTGCTGCTGCTATTGTAACAGACTCTCAAACAATAGAAACAGAAACTACATCTACTCAACAAATTATTAAAATAAACAATAATGATATTTACATAGCTTCAAGCGATGCAAAATCAAGAGCTGTTAAACATTATTATATAAATTCATCTGCAGGAGCATCTGCCTCAGCATCTGCTTCTGCATATGGTATTAGTGGACCTATATGGCTACCCGAAGGAACTACTCTAGCAGCTTCAACAGGTGTCTATGCTATTAGTGTCATAGAATTTATTGTCACAAATCCTTAAAAAAATATTATGTTAAACATTAAAAAATATATAATCATGAAAAAAATCATTTTTACTTCATTTTTTTGTTTAATTATTAGTATATTTTTAAACATACAAGCACAAACTCTTCAATTTAGCAGAGTTTTATTAGTAACCTCAAGTACAATTGTACCTGCAGGTAAAACATGGAAGATAAATGGTATTCTACCTAATAGCCGTTTAACAACGGCGTATTGTTCAAGTTCTACTTCTTGTGGCTCATCTCAAACCCAACACATAATAAAAATAAACGATACTGATATTTATTGGGCAAGTACAGATGCTAAAGGGAGTAGTTATGGATACTCAACGACATCAATATTTACAAACCAACCTATATGGCTACCCGAAGGAACTACTTTAGCAGCTTCAGCAGGTGTTTATGCCATTAGCGTTACAGAATTTAGTATTATACCATAAAATTCTTTAAACAAATGAAAAAATTTATTTTCTTTCTAATAACAATCACAATAATGTGGTTTTTATTACCAGCAAAATCGCAAGGACAAACCATCACCTTGAACTTTAGCAGAATAATTCTTGTAACATCAACAACCCAGACCGTGCCTGTAGGGTATATCTGGAAAATCGAAAATATTTTACCCAACGAACGTTTAGCTGATGCAAATACTTTATGGAAAGATGACGGTACTGTGAGTAATACTAATTTAGATAAAATAATTATTGTAAACGGACAAAATATTATCGTACACAGCAGCACTGCTACAACAAAAGTTCAAAAACAGCTTGCTTCAACTACCACAGATATAAGAAGTTCTAATGATGGTTATGGGTTTGCTTCCGGAATTTTAAGCGGACCTATATGGCTACCCGAAGGAACTACTTTAGCAGCCTCAACAGGTGTTTATGCTATTAGCGTGATAGAATTTAAAATTATACCATAAAAATTTTTTTTATTTTTTTTAAAAAAAACTTGATTTTAATTTTTTTTATTATATTTGAATAATTTTTTTTATTTTTAATATATTTTTTTAAAAAATTTGTAATATATTTGTTTTTCATATTAAAATGAATTTTGTTTTTTTAATATTTTATATTATATTTGTACTTTCATTAAGTAGTGTTAGTATGGCTGAAATAAAAGCTCAAAATATTGACCCTACTATTCAAGCTAAAATTGATAGTCTTAATATATGGATAAAAAAACAAATTGAAACTACTGGGACAATAGACCAAAAACAACTTGATAGTATGAACCAATTAATTAAAGAAGCTCAACTTAATTTAAATGTAAAAACTAATAACGTTGGGAATGAAAATATAATAGAAAAACAGCAACAAGAAACGGGAAAACTCATAATACGCGATATGATGCCAGGCTCAACTTTTATTGTACCTGAAGGTGTTAAATGGAAAATAAAACGAATAAGTTGTAAAACTGAAATGGGAGGATATAGTGTCTTAGTTACTTCTATAAAATTAAAAGAACTTTATGAAGCAGGTGAAAAAATTAGTATGCCAGCTTTTACTCCTGAAGCAAGTTTACTTACAGAAGATTCTTCTTCTGTAATTTATACTTTTGAAATTTTTGAAATCCCTAAACCTAAATAATAATAAATCAATTAATCCAAATTAAAATTAAAAATTATGAAAACAATGAAACATCTTAAAGCATTAGCAGTTGTTGCAATGGTTATGTTTAGTTATTTCGTATATAGCCAAGCAACAAAAGTAATTTACCCCTCAACATTAGTGAATGATAATTGTATCATTACCTTGCCAGTGGGCACAAAATTAATCTTAGGTAATCTTGTAAACCAAAATGGGGGACAAATAGTCAATAAAGGTGAAATGTATGTCAGTGGAAATTGGGAAAATACAGGTGTAGTTGATATCGATGATGGATATGTTTATTTTAATGGTAATTCAAACAAAGGAATGAAAGATGTTACGGTCCAAGAAATTAAAGGTAACACTAAATTTAACTTTCTAACAGTTAACTCTGGTAGCTACGTAGATATAATATCAGGTAATCAAGAAATTAAATCTATCTTAAAATGTGATGGTGAGATAAATGTGACTCCGAATGGAGCACTTACTTTATTGTCTATCAATACACAAACTGCTCTCATAGATGGAAGTGGATCAGGTGATGTTTATGGAACCGTTACTCAACAAAGATTTATACCAGCAGCAAAAATGAAAGGCTATAAACATTTCTGCTCTGCTTTTTCTGATGCTACATTTGCACAAATTGCAAATTTTACTACTCTTAACTTAGGTACAATTAATGATAACCCATATCCTACTGTTTTAAAATTTTCAGAACAATATGCTACTCCTTATTTTAGTAATGGGTGGGTAGCTGCTGCTCCTAAAGGACAAACTGGCAATTTAATGGAAGTAGGAGTTGGATATACCATACAAATGGGCAGTGGAACTGGTACTGATAAATTAACTTACTTATCTGGTACTGTTAATAATGGAGACATTAACGTGCCTATAACTAAATTAGTTCCTACTAGCTCCGGAGGTAATGGCTGGAACCTTGTAGGAAATCCTTATCCATCTCCTATAGATTTACATAAACTGCCTTATCCTACTGCTTTTTTGAGCAAGAGTGTTTCTATATACATTTCTACAACTATGTATAATGGTTACTATGGCTATTACAATGCTAACTTAGGACTAGCAATGAATGGAGGAACTAGATATTTACCAGCTCTACACTCTTTCTTTATCCAAAAAACTACTAATGGTACAGGAACACTTACTTTTACTAACTCTATGAGAACTAATACATTAAATCCAACTTTGTATAAAGCTGATTTTAATCCAGATTTCCCATTTATTAAATTATCAGCTTCATTAAATGAAGTTAATGCTATAGCTGATGAAGCTGCAGTAATGTTTATAAATGATGCCACTACTAATACAGATGCTGATTATGATGCTTCAAAAATTATGAATACTGACCCAACTATACCAAATTTATATTCAACTAATTATAATGAAAATTATGCTATAAACGCATTGCCTAATAACATAGATAATAATACTATTGTTCCTTTGGGATTCGCTGCTCAAACAACAGGACAATATACTATTAAAGCATTAGACATTTTAAACATACCTGCTGGAATAAACGTATATTTAGAAGACTTAGCAACAGGGAAACTACAAGATTTACAAGCTAATCCTGTCTATACCTTTACTGCTAATCAAAATGAACAACCGATTGGAAGATTTTTCTTAAAATTTGCTCCAAATGCTACCAATCTTAGTGAAAATACAAATAATGAAATATATCATGCTTGGTCTTCAGGTAATACTTTATTTGTATCATATGACAATCCTGCTGGCTTAATTGGTAAATTGCGTGTAACAAATATGCTAGGACAAGAAGTAATGCCACAACAAACTATTGCTAACGGAATGTATCAATTTAATTTAGAACAACCAACGGGTTATTACATGGTTAACTTTACCAATGAAACAACAGTAAAAACAATTAGAGTATATATTAATCATTAAAATAATTAAAAACCTTTAAAACTATGAAAAAAATAAAATCAAATTTTAAAAAAGTTATATTTACTCTAACAAGTATAGGAGTATTTTTATCAAGTGCTAGTGTATTCGCTCAAGGTGGCGGTGGTCCTATACCTCCACATGTTCTACCTATCACAGGTGTAGGAGCTTTAGTAGCCGCTGGAATTGTTGCAGGAATTATCTTCTTCAATAAGAAAAATAAGAAAAAAGATTAAAAAATTATTTCAAAATTAAGTTTTCGAAAAGCCGGCAATTATTTTTGTTTAGCCGGCTTTTTTGTATTTGACACTTTTTATTTATTATAATAACTTTTAATTTTGTAATAAATACTAAAAAATGAAAATAATACTTAATAATAAAGAAGAAGAATTGTTAGTTGATAAAGAGATTACCATTAATGAATTATTAAAATATAAAAATTT
>DAOTOD010000069.1:0-6649 GCA_035451165.1 Bacteroidales bacterium | reverse complement strand
TTATGTTTTATAAATTGTTTTTTATTAATAGGTTATTTTAACCGTCATGCAGCAGATGATTTGGAAATGATTAATTATACTCGTGACTTGGGTGTGTTAAAAGCTACATTGAGATTTTATAAAGAATGGGAGGGGGCCTTTACTCCTTTTTTCTTTGAAAATGTAATAATTGGGAAAATATTTTACAATGATGGGACTTTAATAGGATATGCTATAATGTCGATGCTTTTATTTATTTATAGTTTTTGTATACTAACAAAAGAACTATTGAAGAAAGCTTTTAATAATGTTAAAGTTCATTGGTATTATATTTTTGTAACTGCTATGTTATATATGGGTGCAGCTTATTTTATAACTCCTGATATTGGTATGATATGGCATTGGATGGTTGGTTCTATAGCATATTTATATACTATTAGTATTTTGTTTATATGCATAGCTTTTATCCTTAGAATGTATCGTACAGGCAAGAAAAGAGATTTAATTATAGCTACAATATTCGCATTTTTACTAGGAGCAACACGTTTTAATATAGATGCTACAGTTTTTGGTTTTGGTATAATTTTTTTAATATTAACATATTATTATAAAAAAACACTTGATCGTCGTTATTATGTGATTTTGGGAGCTTTTATTGTTAGCTTTATTATATATCTTTTAGCTCCAGGTAATTATGTTCGACAAAATAAAGAGTTATTAAAATCTAATCAAGAATATACTTATTTAAGTGAATTGATAAATGTAACTGCACGTGTAAGTAAATCTTTATTTATTAAAAAAATGCCATATTTAATAATCTTATTATCACCTTTATTAATTATTGGACATAATTTACGCACAAGCATAAAAGAGAAATGGAGTAATTATAAAACAATAACAATGTTTATCATTATTACAATTTTTGTTCTTTATATTGCTGTAATTGCTAATATAACTATATTATATATATCTATTGGGAAAGGAGATCAAGCTGCAAAAGTTTGGACATTAATTATATTTATATACGTAGCAGCAGTTTCAAGTTGGTTTATAGTAACAGGATATTTAATAAGTAAAAAAAATTTGATACCAATTTATATAGTTGCTTTTACAGGTATCATCTTGTCAAGCTATTTGTTTGTAAAAACTATGATTATACAGTATCCTATAATTAAAGAATATGCTAAAGCTTATGATGCAAGAGTCACATATTTAAATAAAGCAAAAATAGAAAAATTAGTGATGCCTGGAGATACATTATTTCTTGAACCTCTTCCACCTTCTGGTCTTTTAAAATCAGCAGAAATTATGGATTATACGAATAATTATATTAATCGTTCTACAAAACAGAGATATAATTTACCTTTTGAAATACTGCCAAAAAAGTGATTTATTATATTCTTCTTTTTTCTTTAATTATATAAAATAAATATTACTTATTAAGTGATTAAAAAGTATAATTGAATAATAATTTTTTTATATGTTTGTATATTTAATAAGTAAAAATGAATAATAATAGACAAATTCTCCTTTCTGTTGTATCTCCTGTATATGGCTGTGAAAATGTTATAATGGAATTATACTTACGTCTTAGTAAAAGCCTTTTAGAAATAAGTGATAATTATGAAATAATTTTTGTTAATGATGCTAGCCCTGATGGTTCATGGGAAGTAATTAAAGAAATAGCTAAAAAAGATGCTAAGGTTAAAGGAATTGCTTTTTCAAGAAATTTTGGCCAGCATCAGGCTATAAGTGCAGGATTGAAGTTATGTAAAGGAGAATGGATTATTGTTTTAGATTGTGACCTTCAAGACCAACCAGAGGAAATCATAAAATTATATAATAAAGCTCAAGAAGGCTATGATGTTGTTTTGGGGAGAAGAGAAAACAGAAAAGATAGGTTTATTAAAAAGTTATTCTCTAACTTTTTTTATAGTATTTTCAAATATCTTACTGGAACAGATCAGGACAGCGCTATTGCTAATTTTGGAATATATAGACATAATGTTATTTCAGCAGTTTGCTCTATGCGTGATAATGTTCGATTTTTTCCTGCAATGATTAAATGGGTTGGCTTTAAATCAACAGCTATTCCTATTACTCATAGCGAAAGATTCACAGGAAAAACATCTTATTCGTTTAGAAAAATGTTGAATTTAGCTATTAATGTAATAATGTCATTTTCAGATAAACCGTTAAGACTTACAGTAAAATTTGGATTATTAGTCTGTTTAATATCAATTTTATTTGCAATTTATAATGTTATACAATATTTTTTAGGTAAAATAATAGTTAGTGGCTGGACCAGTTTAATAATCTCCATTTGGTTTTTGTCAGGTGTTATAATTTTTATTTTAGGTATGTTAGGCTTATACATAGGAAAAATATTTGATAAAGTTAAAGAAAGACCACAATATATTATTCACGAAACTGTTAATATTTATGAGTAATTATCAACATTTAAAATGGGATAGCGATTTTTTTGGATTTAAAGTAGCTGCAGTTTATGCAAATGAAATTAATAATAATGAAATTGATAGTATTTTAAAAAAACTACATAATTATAATTATAAATTAATTTATGTTATTTCTGAATCAGAATTAGTTTTCCCAAATATAAAATGTTTGTATAATATAAATTTTGTAGATATAAAATTAACTTTTAAGGCTTTTGTTAATACAATTATTGAACAAAATAAGGATGAAGATCTTATAAATATTTTAAAATATTCACAAAAACCTATTAATGAAAATTTAGAAGAACTAGCATATCAGAGTGGCAATTATTCCAGATTTAAATTAGATAAAAATTTTGAGCCCTATCATTTCTTTTCTTTATATAAAATTTGGCTTCAAAAATCGCTAAGTAAAGAAATAGCCGATGAAGTATTTGTATATACAGAAAATGATAATATATTAGGCTTTGTGACAGTCTCTTTAAACGAGAACAATTTTGGTAAAATAGGCCTTATTGCAGTTGAACAAAACACTAGGGGAAAGGGTATAGGGAGAAAACTAATTAAAGCAGTCGCAAATTATCTTCTTGATTATCAAATAAATAAGTTATTTGTTAGTACTCAACATGCTAATAAAAATGCGTGTAATTTTTACCAAAAATTAGGCTTTATATTAGATAAAAAAGAATATTATTACCATTTATGGATAGTTTAAAATTCTAAAAAATGCTTAACCATAAATTTTTGAAATTCCCAAAAAATAATAAAAAAATTATGCAAAAAATTCCTTTTAATAAGCCTTATATAACTGGAAAGGAAGTTCATTATATTTATGATGCCTTTGCTTCTGGTAAAATATCAGGCAATGGAAAATATACTCAACTGTGTCAGTCTTTTTTTGAATCTAAATATGGTTTTACAAAGACTTTATTGACTACTTCATGTACGGATGCCTTAGAAATGTGTGCTTTGCTTCTCAATATTAAAGCAGATGATGAAATAATAATGCCTTCATTTACTTTTGTTAGTACTGCTTTGGCTTTTGTACGACAAGGAGCGAAAATTATCTTTGTTGATAGTAGTTCTAAACATCCAGGCATTGATGAGGATCAAATCGAAAACTTAATTACAAATAAAACCAAAGCAATTGTAGTTGTTCATTATGCTGGAGTGGCTTGTAATATGGATAAAATTATCGATATTGCAAATCGATATGGACTATATGTAGTTGAAGATGCAGCTCAGGCAATAGATAGTTTTTTTATAAGTAAAGATGGAAATATAAAACCATTAGGCTCTATAGGACATTTAGGATGCTTTTCTTTTCATGAAACCAAAAACCTTCAATGTGGTGAAGGAGGAATGCTTATTATTAATGATAATAATTTTATAAAACGTGCCGAAATAATATGGGAAAAAGGAACTAATAGAGCTGAATTTTTTAGAGGCGAAGTTAATAAATATGGGTGGATTGATATTGGCTCATCTTTTTTACCTTCTGATATTTTAGCTGCTTTTTTATATGCTCAAATTGAAAATTTAGAAAATATTCAAGCAAAAAGAAAATATGTTTGGAATTTTTATTATGAAAATTTAAAAGAATTAGCAAATAAAGGTTATTTTCGCCTCCCTTATTTACCTGAATATGCAACTAATAATGCTCATATGTTTTACTTGGTTTGCAATTCTTTTAAAGAAAGATCTCAATTAATTAATTATTTAAACACTCATTCAATATTTGCTGTTTCCCATTATCAAAGTCTTCATAAAAGTAAATATTATAAAAACTTATATAATGGGAAAGAACTAATTAATTCAGATGCATATACAGATAAACTTATTAGATTACCTTTGTTTTTTGAACTATGTGATGATGATCTTAATCATATAGTTAACACAGTTCACGATTTTTTTAAGTAATATTTATAATAATTTTTCCCTTATATATAAATTTTTCTTTTTTTAGTAAATTAATACTAATTATAGTAAGTTAATATTAACTTGCTATATGTATAATATTATTATTTTATTATTTATGATAAATTAATTAAAAAATCTGTTTTAATTTACTATAAATTCTATAACTGATAAATAACTGCCTTGCATAGCTTGTAGGGTAGTATTTTCAGGCAACCACATAGGTAATATATTAGGATTAGGATTTACATCATATGCACCCCCAAGCGGTTATGTAATCAGATGACGTCGATGAAGTGCAATCTATAGTAAAATACCAATAATGGCCATAGGTACTATTAAAATTACCTGCATACCTCATTTCCGAAAAAATATTAACCCCATTTGCCTTAAATCCCTGTACGTTAAACCAATTATATTTATAACTTTCTGTAGATCGGTTAGGATGTTCTATACAAACTTTAGGAGAATTGCCATATACTGCTACTACTTTCCAAACAGTTCCTGTAGGCACAGTTTGTAAGTTTTCATCTACTATAAGTACTCGGTTAAATTGCAATGTATGCTGCGCTTTTAACAAATTTACTGAGTACATTAAAAATAAACTTGCTAATAAAATTGATAGTTTTTTCATAATTAATAAATTTTAATTTATGTTAATTTTATCATTATCTTATACAACTACTATTAGTACGTATATCGAGCATAGCCGATGGGTCAGCTTGAGCATTTGTTGTATTAATTGCTATGCCACTTTGAGCAAAGATATTAAAATAACTGAAAATAAATATTACACTAATAATAATTTTTTTCATATAAAGTATGATTTAATTTTTATAATTTCACAAAAGTAATAAATAATATTTTAAAATTCATAAAAAATTAGAAAAATAATTTCATTTTTATTAAAGAATTTTAATTAAATTTGAAAAAAAATAATTTTTACTTTTATTACTATTTAAGGATTATGGGAAGTATAATTAGTAGAGTAAGTCAATTAATACAAGAGAATAAAAATTTTGCTTTGTGTATAGTTACGTATACTGAAGGTTCATCTCCTCGTAAGGCTGGCTCTAAAATGATTGTATATGAAGATGGTACGTCTGAAGGCAGTATAGGTGGAGGAAGTATAGAAAAAGCTGTTATTGAAGCATGCCCTAACATTATTAAGTTGGGCAAAGCTACCAAATATACTTATAATCTTGAAGATGATTTATCTATGCAATGTGGTGGCTTAATGGAAGTTTATATAGAACCTTTTAAACGTTCTCCTTCTTTATATATATTTGGTGGGGGACATATAGGGCAAGCTCTGTCAAATTATGCTGTTGATATTGGGTTTACAGTAACAGTATTTGATAATAGACAAGGAATAGCAGAAAATTTTGATAAACAAAAAATTAATTTTATAGAAGGAGATTATTTCAAATCTATTGATATAGTCGAGTTTGATTCAAATACTTATATAGTAATAGTTACTCATAAACATATATATGATGAAGACATTCTTGCGGCTGTTGCGCGTAAACCTCATGCATACTTAGGTATGATAGGTAGCCGTGTTAAAGTACAAACTTTACGTAAGCGTTTTATAGAAGAAAAAATACTTACTCAAGAAGAACTTGATTTAATAGATATGCCAATAGGAGTGCCTATAGCAGCTGAAACTCCTGTTGAAATAGCAATAAGTATACTTGCAAAATTAATTGATGTTAAAAATTCAAAAATAAAAAATGGCTGAAACACAATCTTATATTAGTTTTGTTTTAGATGGACGGCAGGTAAATATTGATTTTACAAATGAATTGGCACCTACTACTACCGTCCTTAATTATCTTCGTTCTTTACCATCACATAAAGGTGTTAAAGAGGGTTGCGCTGAAGGTGATTGTGGCGCTTGTACCGTAGTTGTAGCTGAACCTAATGGTAATAATAAATTGGTATATAAAGCTGTTGATTCATGCTTGCTTTTTTTACCTATGATACATGGTAAACAACTTATTACTGTTGAAAATTTGGCACAGCGTAAAGGTCATGAAATTATTTTACATCCTGTGCAAAAAGCTATGGTAGAAAAGTATGGTAGCCAATGTGGATATTGTACACCTGGGTTTATTATGTCAATGTTTGCTTTATATAAAAATTATACTAATCCTACTCGAGAGATTATTCAAGATGCTCTTACAGGTAACCTTTGTCGTTGTACAGGCTATAGACCTATTATAGATGCAGCTTTTGAGGCTTGTGCTTTTAATGGAAAAGACCATTTTTCTGATAAGGAGCAGGACATAGCAATG
>DAOTOD010000068.1:0-6667 GCA_035451165.1 Bacteroidales bacterium | reverse complement strand
AAAAAAATAATAAATATTTTTTATTTTTTCCTCTCAATGCTAATACAATTATATTTAAATAAGATAATAAACTTATTTTTAGCAAAATTATTATTATTTAACAGAAAAAATTACTCTTAACAATTTTGTACAAAATTATTATTTTTTAAAAAACAGAATTTATCTCTTCAAATCTATTTTTTAATTTTATTTAAAATCTGCTAATAAAATTTCTAATGTCTGATTAGCTTGCATATTAGCAACAATACATACTCTTGGTGCCAATGGAGGTAGCTCATCTGATATTTCTTTAAAACCATCACCACAAACATATAAATTACCGTAATGAAAAGTTCTTATTGAATTATTATCTCCCCACCCAGCAATACCTATCCCCGAAATTAATGGTTTACTGGGAAAAGTATTTTGTACTGTTTCTATTATCATTTCTTTCATTTCTGCTAAATCAAAAGCTTCTATAATTATATCACATTCTGAATAAATTTTAATTATATTATCTGCATCCAATTTAATATCATAAGGCTCTACTCTTACATTAGGATTTACTCTCAATAAATTATTATACAAAGCATAAACCTTTTTTTCTCCAATTTGATCATAAAAAAAATATTGTCGATTAAGATTAGCTTCTGTAACAATGTCAAAATCAGCTATTATTAATTTACCTATTCCAACACGAGCTAATGAAATTGCACAATTAGAACCTAATCCCCCACAACCAGCAATCCCTACAACTTTCGTACTTAAATATTTTCTTATTTTATTAAACATCTTTCCCTATTTTTTTTAAAATATCTACTATATTATTTTCTAATTTTTCAATCGTTCCATCATTATATATTTTATAATCAGCCATTTGCATACATTGCTGTATATTTTGCTTTGTATAATCAATTGAAT
Organism: Bacteroidales bacterium; assembly: GCA_035451165.1. Classification (GTDB taxonomy): domain Bacteria; phylum Bacteroidota; class Bacteroidia; order Bacteroidales; family JAKIYJ01; genus JAKIYJ01. The sequence goes on along the minus strand of DAOTOD010000068.1, from coordinate 5,767 downwards.
TCATTTCTCTTTTTTCATTTTCAATAAAAGTTTCTAAAGTGACATGGTCGGTTTCGGAATTTCTGTTTAATATTCTTTTATATCTTTCTTTTAACGGGGCATCAACTGCTATAAGAATAAAATTCCCTTTTTTTCTTAAAACTTCAACTTCTATAGGAGTTCTTATACTTTCAATTACACAATCATTACCATTGTCCAATGCTTTCTCATATAATTTTTCTACTATATAAGATGGAGAATATTTTTTTCTCAAATCATTAGCTATTAAAGTCATAGTATCTCTGTTTATAGGAAGTTTTCTTTTTTTTATTTCCTCAATGATAAATTCTCGCGCTGAATAATGTTTAAATCCTTTATGTTTTACCAAATAATTTACTATGGTTCCTTTGCCTGCACCTAAAGTACCAGTTATCCCAATTATTAACATATAAACAAAATTATTATACAAATTTATCTTAATTTTGGCAAATATATAAATTACGAATATGAACAATAAATTATATCCTTTTTTATTTAAACCTATATACAAAGAAAAAATATGGGGAGGTAATAATTTAAAAAGTTTGGCTGCTTTTAAAAATATTAATTACAATAACGTTGGTGAAATTTGGCTAATATCTGGCCTAGAAAATGATTCTACAATAGTATCTAATGGCTTTTTAAAAGGCAATTCTTTAAATGAACTCATAGAAATATACATGGACGATATTGTAGGAGAAAAAGTTTATGAAAAATTTGCTAATCATTTCCCTATCTTAATTAAATTTATTGATGCTGCTGATAAACTATCAGTACAGGTTCATCCTGACGACAGTCTTGCTGCAAATTTATATGGCTCTCCTAATGGAAAAACTGAAATGTGGTATATTATAAAAGCAGAAGCTAATTCATGGATAGTAAATGGATTTAATACAAATATAGCTAAAGAAGAATTTGTTAATTATCTAAAAAACAATAAAATCGAAAACATTCTTAACTTTATAAACATAAAGAATGATGATGTTTTCTTAATTCCTGCAGGACGAGTTCATGCTATAGGTAAAAATATTATGCTTGCAGAGATCCAACAAGCTTCTGATTATACTTATCGAATATACGATTGGAATAGAAACTCTAAAGAGTCAAACCGCAAATTACATACAGAATTAGCGTTACAAGCTATCGACTTTAATAATAATAAAAATACTAAAATATCATACACCCAAACATTAAATAACAAAATTCCACTGGTAACCGAAAATTTCTTCTCAACATTTTTACTAATACTTAATAAACCTTTTAAAACCGATTATTTTGAACTAGGAAGTTTTATAGCTTATATTTGTATTGAAGGAAATGCCGATATATATTATTACGATAATGATAAAATTAAAATTAAGCAAGGACATGCTGTTCTTATACCTCCTGAAATCAATACTTATACAATTATACCTAAAAATTACGTTAAATTATTAGAAATATATTTAGAACCATAAATAACAAAAAAATAAAATTTATATTTTTAAATTTATACTTTTGTCAAAAATTATTTTTATGAAACATCGGTATATTTTAACAACTTTAGTTTTAGGATTATTCCCCATAAGTTTATTTGCTCAAACAGGAAATTTTAATCTAAACGAAAAGATACCTGTAGATAAAAACATTATAAAAGGACAACTCGATAACGGTTTTACATATTACATCAAAGCTAATAAAAGACCTGAAAACAGAGCTGAATTTACTTTAGTGGTTAATACAGGTTCTGTGTATGAAGATGAAGATCAGCAAGGACTTGCTCATTTTTGTGAACATATGGCTTTTAATGGAACTAAAAATTTCCCTAAAAATGAATTAGTTAACTATCTTGAATCAATAGGCATGAAATTCGGCCCGGAAGTTAATGCTTATACATCTTTCGACCAAACAGTTTATGGAATAAAATTACCCACAAACCGTGAAGGTTTGATAGATACGGGCTTAATTATTTTAGCTGACTGGGCACATAATGTATCATATGACCCCGAAGAAATCGACAAAGAAAGAGGAGTTATACATGAAGAATGGAGATTAGGAAGAGGAGCTGATGAAAGAATGATGCAAAAATATTTGCCTGTAATATTATATAAATCAAAATATGCTGAAAGACTACCTATAGGAAAAATTGAAATAATTGATAATTTTAAACACGAAAGTCTTTTAAGATTCTATAAAGACTGGTACCGCCCCGATTTAATGGGAATTATTGCAGTAGGTGATTTTGACCCCATAACAATAGAAAATAAAATACGTAAAATATTCTCTAATATACCCAAACCTCAAAATGTAAAAAAACAAGAAATATATGAAATACCTGAGCATAAAGAATTATTAACATGTGTCGCAAGTGATAAAGAAGCTCAATATAGTACAATACAAATATACTATAAATTACCTTTATTCATAGAAAATACAATTGCTGATTATAGAAAATCTATTGTACATAAATTATTTAATGAAATGATTAACAATAGATTAAATGAACTTAGACAAAAAGAAAACCCTCCTTTTACTTATGGATATTCTGCTTATTCAAATTTTATAGGACCTAAAAATGCTTACATGAGCATAGCTATTGCAGCAAACGATAAAATCTTAATTGCATTACAAACTTTATTAGAAGAAAATGAAAGAATTAAAAGATTCGGTTTTACTCAAACTGAATTAGATAGAACTAAAAAAGCTTTATTTAAAGAAATTGAAAATACTTATAATGAAAGAAATAAAATAGAATCTGAAAATTTTGTCGCAGAATACGTAAGAAATTTTGGAATATATAAAGAACCAATACCCGGAATTGAATTTGAATATGAAATGTATAAAAAATTTCTCCCTGAAATTACATTGGAAGAAGTAAATAAACTATCTACTGAATGGATTACTGAAGACAATCAAGTAATTATAATAACTGGACCTGACAAAGAAAACATAATTCTACCTACAGAAAAAGAAATTAGAGATATTGTTAAAAAAGTTAATGATAGTGAAATATCGCCTTATGTTGATAAAATTTCAAACCTTCCTCTTATAAGTAAGCTACCACCTGCTGGGAAAATACAAAAAAGTAAAAAAAATAAAACCTTAGATTATATAGAATGGACATTATCAAATGGTACTAAGGTCATCCTTAAGCCAACTAATTTTAAAGATAACGAAATATTACTAACCGCTTTGAGTAATGGCGGTTATTCTTTATATACACAAAAAGATGATATTTCATCAGCTATTGCTGCTTCTGTATTTAAAGAAAGTGGATTAGGCCCATTCGATAAAATTGAACTAGATAAAAAATTATCAGATAAAACTATTACTATAGAACCTTACATTAACGAATTAGAAGAAGGCTTTGAAGCTAGTTGTGCTTCGTCAGATATAGAAACTCTCTTACAAATTATACATCTTTACTTTATACAACCACGACTTAGTAAAGAAGCTTTTAATTCCTTTATAAATAAGAAAAAAGCAGAATATGAAAATCTAAGTGCAAGTCCTGAAGCAACATGGCGTGATACAATTAAATGTGTCAAAAGTCAATATCATCCACGCCGCAGACCATGGAATTCAAATATCTTCGATGAAGCTGATTACAAAAGAATAGACAAAATATTTAGAGAACGTTTCGCTGACCCTAATAACTTCACTTTCATAATAGTAGGTAATTTTGCCCCAAACAATATTAAACCTCTAATTGAAAAATATATTGGTAGTTTACAACCTTTAAATAGAAATGAAACATGGAAAGATTTAGAAATTAGACCCCCTACAAAAAATATTGATAAAACTGTATTTAAAGGACATGAAAACAAAAGCTATGTTTATATCAGTTTCTTTGGAAGTTTCGATTATACAGACGAAAATATAGTCGAATTAGAAATACTTACTAGTATACTAGACACTAAATTATTAGAAACAATAAGAGAAGATAAAAGTGAAACATATAGTATAACCGCTTATCCTAATGTAAAACGTTATCCTGTCCCATTATACGATATAGCAATAATGTTTGGTTGTGCTCCTGAAAACGTTGAAAATATAACAGAAACAATAATGCAAGAAATAGAAATATTAAAGACAAAAGGTCCTTCTCAAAACGATTTAAATAAAGCAAAAGAAAAAAAATTACGTGAACATGAAATTAAAATTAAAGAAAATAAATTCTGGATTGAAGAATTAAAAAATATTTATCAGAATATAACAAATGAAAACAATTACACAAATTTTGAAAAATACGTTAAAAACATTTCTGCAGAACAAATAAAACAAGCAGCTGTTAAATATTTTAATACTAATATCAGAGTTGTTTTGAAACCAGAAGCTAAAAATTAGTTATTTATTATACTATCAAGTTCTTGTATTTCTGTTATAACCGATTTAATAATATGAGTATCATTATCAACTAGTAAAATAACTGGAGTAGCTAAAATAGCATAATCATATGCGAAAAGACTATTGACTCCTCCTTCAGCTCTAAGATGTACCCAACCATGTAATGTTTTTTTAGCCTCTTCCCATTTATTTTTTTCTATTTCGGTTTCATCAATACTAACAGCTATAATATCTATTTTGTTTTTATTATTATTTTTATTATACCATTCTTTCAATTCTGATACTTTCTGAATACAATGTCCACAATCTGCAGACCATATAAATAATAAAGTTTCTTTACCTTTACCTTTCCATGTATAAAAATTAAATTCCTTACCAGTACTATCTTTTAAAGTAAAATCAGGAGCAAGATTACCTGCTTTTAAATTAGTCATCTTTTCTATTCTTCTCGAAATTTCACGTTTTTTAGCCGTCAAACAATTAGGATTATTAATATGTTTCTGAAGCATATCAATCCCTGCTTTTATATCGTACATTTTATAGCCATTGTTAAAATAATCTACCATCCATCCATATACATAAGGATGCCCCTTAGAAGCTTTTTCACAAGCAATGCTACCAGCTAAAGTAAATAAAGAATCTCTTAACTCCATTGTAGTAGCCATACTACCATATAATCCCATATAAGTATTCATAAACCTATCAATCTCAGAAGTACGTATTAACAAAGAATCATTAAAATTTATACCATCAAAATAATTTTTAATTAGGGCAATTATTCTGTCTTTTTCATCTCCTGCCCAGTTAACTGGTGGCATATATTGAAATTGAAAAGTACGACTAACAAACAAATCTTTATATATCTCTGCTTGTTTTTTTAGCCATTCATTATAAACTTTTCTTTTTTTCTCAAATTCCTTAGCCACTTTTTTAAAAAGAGAAATAGAAGATTTATCATAATTAAGTAAAAAATTTTTTAATAATTCCAATTGAGCCCGTTTTTTAATATTTTCAGTTTTAAAATATTCATTTATAGTATTCTCTCTTTCTCCAAGAGCAAAGTAAGTGCTATCTTTATTATTCATGTACATAGGATGCATAAAAATTTCTAAATCTTGATTAAAAACTATTATAGATTTTTCTGATGGATATGGATTATCACCTTGCTTAGATATATAATCGGCCCTTATTATAAATTCTCCTGGTATGTATTTAGCAGGTATAACTAATTTGACTGTATTCCCATTCTTAACTTTTTCAGCAATAGCTATTGGACTAGTTGCTCTTACGCCCTCTAATGGAATTATCATTAATTTTGCCTCATAAACTCCTCTTAGATTAACATTAACAACTCTATCACTATTCTGTGAAAAACTATAATCACATACAAATAAAAATAAAAAGTTAAAAAGTAAAATATTTA
>DAOTOD010000067.1:0-6671 GCA_035451165.1 Bacteroidales bacterium | reverse complement strand
TTTTATAATATCATTGACTTTCATAAATAAACTATGATTTTATATATCAAATAATGAAATAAATATTCTACTTATGTTACATTTGGATAATTTAATTTTTTTCATACCTTTGTAACACTAAATTTTTATGAAATATGAAAATGTCAACAAGAAGAAATAGAAATAGTATTAATAAGTTTATTAGTTCTTTTTTATTATTAACATTTTTGTCTTTATTTGGTAATGCTACTGTTACAACTACTTGGAAAGGAACCGTAAGTAGTCTTTGGTCAGATCCAAATAATTGGTCAAATGGTCTTCCTAATGAAACTACAAACGTATTTATTCCCTGGTTACCTTCTTCGGCTTATCAACCTGTTGTAGATATTGATATAGTAATTAAGAAGCTTACATTAAATGCTAATCCTAATGTACTTACAATTAATGAAAATGTAGAGCTCACTGTCCTTGAAGATATAGTTATTGGCAATAATGCAACATTAGATGTAGGTAAAGGTATATTAACCATAATAGGCGACGCGTAAATACAGGAGGTTATTTAAAACTTAGTGGAGGAATTATCAATTTTAAAGATAATTTTCGATTTACAAACTCAGGCACTTTCATTATTGATGGTGGTATTGTAAATATAGGAATTGAAAATGGAAATGCTGACTTTATTTTAAGTGGTAACAATAATTTATTGCTTAATAATGGCATATTAAATATATATGGTAATGGAACTTTTACAGGAGGAAGTAATTTTACAATAACAGAAGGTAAACTTCAAATTTTTGGTGATTTTAACGTAAGTGGTAATAATTATTTACACTTAGGGAACGGATATATTGAAATAGGAGGTAATCTATATACTACAGGTAGTGGAAAAATTTATGCTGAATCAAGCAATATCATAATGCAAGGCAGTTCTTGGCAAATTGCTAATGGATCTTCTTTTATACCAGGTACCTGTACCGTAATATTTACAAATAATAATATCAATATTTCAGGAGGTGGTGGAATTAATCAAGTCAACTTTTATAATGTAATTATTGATAGCACTGCTTATGTAACAACAATAGTAAATCTTTTTATCGGTAATGACATAACAGTAGAAAATGGAGGAATACTATCTGTAAATGACGCTAATAAAATAATTGATGTGGTCAACAACGTAAACGGAGAAAGTAATATAATTTCTATAAATCCTTATATTATAGATGCAGGGTACGATAATAAGACTAATATTATTACCCTAATATTTAATATGGCATTAGAACCTGTTTCTGCACAAACAACAAGTAATTATAAAATTATTGATGAAAATAACAGTATAATTATTTATCCTAAGTCTGCTAAATTAATTTCATCTTCTAAAAGTAACAAAATTGTAGAATTATCAATAGATTATTCACTCGAACCTGACGAAACTTATTATTTAATAGCTAACGATATTTATAGCGAAATAAATACTAAAATAAGTAAAAATCATGTTAAACTATTAAAAAATAAACAAGGGAATAACCCTTTACCTATATCACTTATCAGTTTTACAGGCAAAAAATATAACAATTCTATAATTTTAGAATGGGCAACAGCTTCAGAAACTAATAATGATTATTTCACTATAGAAAAATCAACAAACACATTAGATAACTGGGAACTTATAGGTACCATAAAAGGCGCAGGGAATAGTAATAATATCTTAACCTACAGTTATATTGATAATAATCCTATAAACGGAATTCAATACTATAGATTAAAACAAACTGACTATGACGGTAAATATGAATATTTTAAACCTATTGCTGTTAATTATGAAAATTATTATCAATCAAAAGAAATAACATTATATCCTAACCCTGCACAAAATAATGTTTACATTTACTTAAAAAATAATGACTACGAATATTATAACGTGCAAATTATTAATATAAATGGACAAATTGTTACTGAAGTTCCTTATTGCACAGGCAATACCCAAAATATTGATATTTCAAATATACCATACGGTTCTTACATTCTTAATGTAACTACTACTGATAACATAAATATACTACAAACAAAATTCATAAAAGCTCATTAAATCTATATTATTATTAAATTAATTACTAAACTTTACTATGTTTAAAATAAAAATTTCTATCGATCAGTTAATTATTTGATTATTAACAAATTACATTAATATTATTTTTAATAAAACAAAACTATAAAATAAATAAAAAAACTTAAATATCACGCGTTCACTTCTTCCATTTTATCAATAAAATAAATAATTGTTTATTTATGAAAATACTTAAAAATTTCGAATAAGATTAACATTAATTTTATGCTTCCCTATTAATTAATTGCGATACAAAATCTTTCAGAAAAACCTTTGCAGTATTACTTATTTCCATAATTTCTAAAATAGAAAAAGCTTCTTCATATAAATTGTTTAATTTCAACTTCGTTTTATTTAAAATATCTAATTTATTAAAAATAGTTAAAACCTCATTAATTTTACTAACACTATTTATTTCTTTGCCTGAATATAAGTATATTAATTTATTTTTTTGTTCTTCATCTGCATCTTCATATGCTTTAACATAAAGATATGTTTTTTTATTAGTTGTAATATCATTACCTATAGTCTTACCAAATTTATTAGCATCTCCATAAGCATCAAGTAAATCATCCTGAATTTGAAAAGCTAATCCAATTTTTTCACCAAAACTATAAAATTTATTTTGTAATATCTCATCAGCATTTGCTATTATAGCTCCCATCTTCAATGAAGCTGCTATCAAAGCTGCTGTTTTTAATCTAATCATTTCGAGATATTCTTCGGTAGATATATGCTGTTTGTTTTCAAAATCTAGATCATATTGTTGGCCTTCACAAACTTGAATAGCTGTTTGAGTTAAAATGGATACTAACTGATTTACTAATTCAGGGACTGATTTAGATATTTCAAAATAAGATATTGCAAACATTACATCACCTGATAAAATTCCACTATTTATGCCCCATTTTTTATATACTGTTGGATAACCGCGTCTTAAATTAGCATTGTCCATTATATCATCATGAATAAGAGTAAAATTATGAAATAACTCCAGTGATAAAGCAGCAGGTATAGCTTTATTAACATCTCCATTACATAGGTCACAACTAATAAGACATAATAAAGGTCTTATTCTTTTCCCGTTCATTGATAAAGAATACCTTAAAGGTTCATAAAGACTTTCAGGGGATGATGGTATTGATAATTTGCTGAAAGCTGATTTTATTAAACTATAATAATATTCTATATTATACATTGCAGCTTTATCTAAAAAATCAAATTATAAATTTTGTATTGTTTAGTATTTTCTTTATCCCTTCTTCTATATCAATTGGTGGACGTTTAAGTAATTGCTGCATTTTAGAAATATCAGGGTATCTTCTCATCATATCCCCTTCGAGAAGAGGGGGTAGAAAAACTATTTTAGACTTAGAATTTGTTAGTTTAATAATTAATTTAGCTAAATCAAGCATAGTAATTTCTTCATCACCTCCAATGTTTACAACATCATTTATAAAACGATTTTGATAAAAAGCTTTAGTACAAGCTTCTATATTATCATTTATATAGCAAAATGTTCGTGTTTGTTTGCCAGTACCGTAAATAGTAAGATCTTCATTTTTTAATGCTAAAGCTATAAATCTAGACATTACGAAATCTTTGCTTTGCTTAGGACCATAAGTATTAAAAAATCTAAATATTGTATATTCTATCCCAAATTCTTTATTATACGAGCGTAAAAAAGCTTCTCCTACATTTTTAACAACTGCATAAGGTATTCTTGAGTTTAATGGTGTTGTTTGTTCATTTTGTGGAAGCTCTACTGGTTCTCCATATACTTCAGAAGAAGACGAAAAAAATATTCTTTTAACACCAGAATTTTTTGATAAATTAAGAATATTTTCTATGCCATGTATATCTTTCATAACCTTTACAGGGTTTTCTTGTGTTCTTTTTACACCTACCATTGCAGCATAATGAAACACATATTCAAAATGAAAAGAAAGCATTACTTCAGCTATATCTCTGTAATTATTTATATCACATTTAATAAATTTCCAATTGTTTTGTGGTTTAGATGGCAGCTTGTTGATATCTCCTGTTGAAAGATCATCAACTAATACACAAAAATTATCGGGATCTTCTATTAATTTTTCTGCTAAACAACTTCCTATGAAACCAGCTCCCCCGGTTATTAAAATATTTCTCATAATTTACTAAATTAATAATTTAACAAATTTAATAAATAATTGCCATAACCACTATTTATAAGAGGTTTAGCAATTTCTATTAATTTTTCTTTTGAAATAAAGCCCATTCTATATGCAATTTCTTCAATACAACCTATTTTTAAGCCTTGTCGCTCTTCAATTACTTGAACAAATTGTGAAGCATGTAAAAGGGAAATAAAAGTGCCGGTATCGAGCCAAGCTGTTCCTCGTCCTAAGATTTTCACTTGTAGTTTCTTTAATTTTAAATATTCACGATTTACATCAGTGATTTCATATTCTCCCCTTGCACTAGGTTTAATATTTTTAGCTATTTCTATTACTGAATTATCATAAAAATATAGCCCCGGCACAGCATAATTAGACTTTGGGTGCAATGGCTTTTCTTCAATCGAAATAGCTTTCATTTCTTTGTCAAATTCCACCACACCATACCTTTGAGGGTCCGATACATGATAAGCGAAGATTATTCCACCATCAGGCTCTCTACATTGAATAAGTTGTTTCTGTAATTCTGCTCCATAAAAAATATTATCTCCTAATATCATAGCAACTTTTTCCTTCCCTATAAACTCTTCACCTATTACAAAAGCTTGAGCTAATCCATTAGGAACTTCTTGAATTTTATAGCTAAAACAACACCCAATTCTTTCACCTGTACCTAATAACCTCTGAAAATTAGGTATATCTTCTTTAGTTGATATTATTAATATTTCTCTTATGCCTGCCATCATTAGTACTGACAAAGGATAATATATCATCGGCTTGTCATATATAGGCATAAGTTGCTTACTGATAGCTAAAGTTAAAGGAAACAAACGCGTTCCTGACCCACCAGCTAAAATAATACCTTTCATATATATATTTTTTTTTGTATAAAGATATTAATAAAATTATTTAATTGTTAATATTATTCTCATTATTATTTTCTATTTGCAATTCATCTAATTCAATATCATGTTCTTCGTCAAAAATTTCTAAAAATGGCTCTTCAAAAGCTTTTGTAGTAGCTATGTTATCAAAATACAACAAAATAGAAGGTAATAATAATAAGTTACTGCACAAAGCTATAAATAAAGTGAAAGAAATAAGATAACCTAAACTTTGTGTACCTCCAAAACTTGAAAATATAAATATTGCAAACCCTAAAAACAAAACGGAAGAAGAATACATCATACTATATCCTGTTTCTTTTAGTGCATTCAAAATACTTTTACGTATTTCCCACTTCGTATCTCGCAGCTGTTGCCTATATCTTGATAAAAATAAAATTGAATTGTCAACAGATATGCCCAAAGCTATACTAAATATTATTATAGTAGAAGGTTTTATTGCAATATTCATATAACCCATCATACCAGCAGTACATAATAATGGTAAAATATTAGGTATAAGTGCAACAATTACCATACGCCATGAAGTAAATAACAAGGCCATTAATATAGAAATTAGTATTATTGCTATAATTAAACTTTGTAAAAGATTTTCAGTAAGATATTCTGTGCCTTTTAAAAATACTATACTAGTTCCTGTAACCGTAACTTTATAATCAGCATTATCAAATAAAGAATCTATTTTAGGTTTGATATCATTTTTTATATTTTTAATTTCTTTAGTACCTATGTTAGCTATTTGAACACTTATTCTAGCTACTTGCATATTAGTATCAACAAAAGAATTAAGTATAGTCTTCTTTTTGTTATCTATTTTAGGTATATAATCACTCATAAACATTAATTCATTGTTGCTTGGTAAATCATACATAGAAGAATCTCCATTATAAAATGCTTGCCTTGCAAATTTTACAACTTCAACTATTGATAATGGGGATGATAATTGTGGATATTTTTTTAAAGAATCTTGAAGTTGATTTATCTTTTTTAATGTTGAAAGCCTCATCACACCACGCTTCTTTTTAGTATCTATTGATATTTCAAAAGGCATCACTCCTTTAAAATTCTTTTCAAAAAATAATAAATCCTTATATAAAGGATCCCTTATAGGTATATCATCTACTATATTTCCTGTAGTTGTAAGCCTAGTAGTGCCTATTATACTTATTAAAAACAACATAAAACTGACTAAAAATACTATACCTCTTTTATTTTGTACTATAAATAATATTTTGTCAACTAACCATTTAATTTTTAAGTTATTAAGATGCTTAATATGTCTTGACTGTGGAGGAGGTAAATAACTGAAAAATATAGGAATTAAAAATAGAGAAAATATATAAAGTAATATTATATTTATTGAAGCAATTAAACCAAATTCATACATTAATTGATTTTTAGAAAAAATAAAAGCACCAAATCCTACAGCTGTTGTTAAATTAGTTAATAATGTTGCAAATCCTACTTTTTGTATAATCCTTGATAAAGCTTTTATTTTATTTTGATGTGCTTTAAATTCAAAAT
>DAOTOD010000066.1:0-6689 GCA_035451165.1 Bacteroidales bacterium | reverse complement strand
TGATAAGGTTTTTACCTGAAATATCAAATATATTATACATCCATCTCTTATCAGTTGGTAAATTGTTTATATATATAATTCGATTAGCAGGATTAGGGAATAAATTTATATTGGGCATATTGTTAAATTCTTTGGTATTATTTACACTATTTTTTCTCACAATAGCAAGTAGTATTTCATAATCACCATGATAATTTGGAGCAAGATCACTCGAAAGACTTGATGCAGCTATAAAAAAATCAGTTGAATTTAATTTGTGGCTTGCTATAAAAAGAGTTCCATCGGCTTCATTGCCTTTTATTGTATCTAAACGTAAGTTTAATCCATTATTATAGTTTAAAATAATAATATCATAATTAGCCAATAAAGAAGTATCAGTGTCAATGTACCCAAATACTTCTACGTCTTGTTGATTAGTCCAAACAATATCTTTAAAAGAGACGTTATTATCTATCATTGATTTTGTTCCACCACATACAAATTGACCATTATCATCAATAACATGATAGAAGCCATAAGAATAAGATACTTTTTCATTGTTTTGTTTAGCAATGTACATAAAGTCACCATCTATACTATTACTAGTGCCAATCATTGCAAACTGGTTATTCCCTATTCTCTTAACATTAATGATTTCATCATAGCCACTTCCTCCATATGTTTTTGTCCATATAGTATCTCCCATAGAGTTTAATTTTACGACCCAAATATCTTTAACTCCTTTAAAATTATGAACCATATTGTTACTAGATATTGTATTCCCAAATACAAGTATGTTTCCATCATTTAATTGGAATACTTTTATTGCTACGTCATCATTAGAGCCTCCATAATTTTTACTCCATGCAACTGACCACGTATTAGTAAGATTAAGCACCCAGAAATCTTTTGTACCATAGTTAGCAGGTAAGTCTCCATCATTAGAAGTACTATAACCGCAAATTATATATCCTCCCGTTGCTTTAGGTATTATATTATACCCACAATCGTCGCCTGTTCCTCCATAAGATATGGGAGATGATAACCACAATGGTGATATGTAATAACTTCTAATCCATGTATCGTAGGATCCTTTATTGCCAGAAAAAATACCAGTACTTGAATTACTATTAATTAACAATACAAAAGAAGAATCATTAATTGTGCTTACATCAGTGATGTAATCATACTCAGATTCTCCAAATGATAGTAGGTTTGTAATATTTAAATTATCATCTATTTTAGTAAAAAAACAATCATTATTGCCGTTATTCGAAGTCAAATCTCCATCATTAGAGTAGGAACTTCCACCTATAATATAATTACCATTATTTAATGGATAAAAAAACCTTATATGGTCACCTAAACTTCCACCAATATATTTGGAATTTAATATAGTAATTTGGCTTACAGCATAGTAAGCTGCTGCTACAAGAAATAAGGAAAAAACCAATTTTTTCATTAAATTATTTTTTTGAATTCCTGGCAAATATAAAGATTTTTTTAATTTATGTATTACTTTAATTAGTGAACATAATTATTAAATTAAAAATAATATTTCATTTTAAACAATAGCATATTGTAAGATTTAATTTTTGAGAATAAATTTTCGCCTTTACCATCCATTATGGCCGTTGACATATTTAATTCTATATCATCTATAGGTTTGTAAGATATTTGAGGTAAATAAGCTATTGAATAGTTGTTTTTTAGGTCATCCCAATTGCTAACAATAAAAGCTCCTGCTAATGGTGATATAATAAGTTTGTCTCTTAAAAATCTTTTTTCATATTTAATGAACATATAGTCGTTAAGATTTTCCTTACCTTTTTCATGTATAAAACCGTGTAAATATTGGACATTTAAGTATGAATTATCAGCAAAATGATAATCACCACCAATAACGAATTTGATATAAGGTTCAGATTTTTTTAATATAGTTTCTTTTATAATTACTGGTGTTGGCATATTAGGATATAATGCTGAAAGGTTATTTGTCATAGTTATATCTTTTTCAGGTAAGTAAGCAGCAGCTTCGGCCCACAAACCTATGCCTGCTATACTTGTAGCTATATCTGCTCCTATTATATGATTTCTATAATAGTTGAGCTCAGACATTATATTAATGTTGCCCATAGTATCAACTGGGATAATAATGCTTTTAGTTAAAGTAGGCAAACAATCGTATGCCCATACATAACTTAATGAAAAATCAACATTTTTGATATTCCCTTTAAATTTGAAAGCACCTTTAGAGCTTTTAGCTAAGTTATATTCAGGGCTTACTACATTAGTAGTGATATTATTTAAAATTGTTCCTGTAGGTGTTATTATTTTAGGATTTAGTACATTTGAAAATATTCCTATAGGTAGATTTGCAGCTTGGAAGAAAGGTATATATATTCCTTGTATTGAAAAATCGTTATTTATGTAGTAGTTTAGATTTAAAGCATCGGAAGCACGATAATTTCCAAAATTAAAAATATCTTCTAGATCATAAGGATTAAGGTTGCTGGTAGGGTTAAATTTATCAGCTGTTCCCCATATGATTTTTTGTCGCCCTATTTTAATATCGATGTTTTTAGTTAAAAAATGATTTATTTGTAAATAAGCTTCACGAAGCTCAATAGAATAAGGGTCTATAGTGGATTTATTATATAGATCAGAGATTTTGTTAATAGAAGGGAAGTCTATATAGCGTAACCAAATTTCACTATAAAAACTATAATTATCATAATTTTTTTTATTTAATTGTAAGTTTAAACGATTTTCATTCCATACCCATTTATTATCTTCTTTAAGTAGAATTCTTTGGTCAGTTGTTAATTCACCTCCTAATTTTAGATTATTTTGTACATTTAATGTACTATCTTGAGCTTTTATAAGAGAAAAGCCTAATACATAAAAAAGTATTATTAATATTATTATTTTTTTCATTTTATTTAAAGTTTTAAGGTTAAATAATTATTTATAACTTAATCAAAAGTTTATTAAAGCTATAAAATTAAATAAAATGCCAGTTAATTATTCTTTTAATTTTCTTACTGTAAATTCATCATCTTTTAACCCTACATCATATTTAACTTCACTCATTTGCATTTTTGTTTTATGGTTTTTCTTAAGGTCAGTCATTTCTATAACTTCAGGATTCCAATATTTACCAATTTTTTTAAATGTGTACTTAGAAATTTTTACTTTATTATTACCTTTATCATAAAATTCAGTAGTTACAGGGCAATAAGTAGTTTTGTTGATAGTTATTATAAGTTTCGAATAGTTGGAGGATGTTTTAGGAATTAATTCAAGAGTATAATTATCATTATTTGTTTTTAAAAGTTTAGGCGTAAATTTTTCTGTAAAAGGTTTGGCTTCCAAGTCGTCATAGGAAAAATCTGTTCCTGCAAAATTTTGTTGCTTTGCACTTGAAGCTATTCTTTTTTCTTTTCCATAAGCAGGCATATAAAGGTATATTACATCATTAGGTAATGAAAGAAAGGCCACACCTGCTTGTGATGCTGGAGAAGTAAAGCGCATCATTCGCATAGATGAACCTTTTTGTTTAACAATAGTTTCTCTTACTTCTTCTTTACCTGTTTTGTCTATAAGAATAATTTTTTGTTTTCCTGATAAGTCTTTAAATGAATACATTACCTCATCTACTTTTTTTAATATTTCATCAGCATTTTGAGCTATTGAAGTATTATTTAATATTATTAATGAAAAGATAGTTGTTAGAATTAAATTGTTAAATTTAATTTTTGAAAAAATTAATTTTGTTGTTTTCATAGGGCATTTATTTTTTATGGTTAATAAATTTCATTTTATTATTATCAAGTATTAAAATAGCGGGCAAAAGGGTCAAAGCTCCTAATCCTGAAAATATCATACAAATAGCTATTAATAATCCAAAATTTTGAATAGGTACTATGTTAGAAAACAACAATACTAAAAAGCCACCTGTAACAGTTAATATATTAATTACTATCCCTTTACCATTTATTAGTATAGTTTGTTCGATGATTTTTTTGATATTGTTTGTGGTATTTTTGTAATAGTTAAAAGCATTAATTATATGTACAGAATAATCGATCCCTATACCTAATGCTACACTTGCAACAAGAACTGTAGCAATATCAAGAGGTATATTTGTGATACCCATAAAACCAAATAACATAATTATAGTTGATAATATAGGGATGATACTAAATAAGCCTAGTTTAAAAGATTTAATTATAATAGATATAAGTAAAAAGACTAATATTATAGCAATTGCTATACTAGTCATTTGGCTTTTTAATATGCTGTAGTCAATTTGGTTATAAATGGAAGGCATTCCATTAAGTTCTATTTGGTATTCTGATGATGGATGATTTTTAATCCAGTTATTTACGCTTTGAATAAATGGCTTTATATCTTTTGTTTTTGCTGATGCAAATCGAGATTGTATGATTCCTTCTTTTTTTTCGTCATCTACTAATTGTGGCATTATATCTTGACCTTCGAGTAGCATCCATAATTGTTCTATTTGATTTTTTTTATCAGGTATTTTATCTTTTCCTTCCATAGCTTTGTTAAGTTCTTTTATTAAGTCAGCTACTGAATTAGTATAAGATATAAAAGGATTTTGTTTTAAAAAGTTTTCCATTTCAAGCATAGTTTTTAAAACAGTGGGGCTTTGCATATCTCCCTTAAACAAAATATAAATAGGAGATGAGCCTCCAAATTTTTTTTGAAGTATTTCTTCAGATATTCTAGTAGGATTATTTTTTTTAAAATAATTAGCGATGTTTGTATTTCTTTCTATATTAAAAGTAAAAAATATGCTTATTAAAATTAAAACTATCCAAAAAGTAAATATATATTTAGGATGTTTTAATAATAAATTATGTAGAGGTTTTAAAACATATTTAGAAATAAAAGAATTAGTAGAAGATACTATTTTATGCTGTGTTAATTTTTGTTTAGGTATAAAAGATTGTAAAGCAGGAATAAAAGTTATAGATAAGATTAAGGAGATGCCTGTACCTATTGCTGAAAAGATTCCAAAATCTTTAATCATAGTTAGGTATGATCCATAAATGAAAGAAACAAAGCCAAATATTGTTGTTAAAGCAGATAAAAACACAGGTATTATAATATATGCTAAAGAAAGCACTATAGCTTTTTTATAATTTTCTTCTTGTATTTCGTTAACATGATTTATAACGTGTATAACATAAGCACTACCTACAGCAAATAAGACTACAGGTATATTACCTGATATAAGGGTTATATCGTATTTAAATATTGCCATTAAGCCTATGGTCCATATAGAAGCTATAGCTACTGTTATTAATGGTAGTACTACACCTTTTAAAGATTTAAAACATAAAGAAAGTACTATAATTAAAACAACTATTATAATAGGTATGAGCTTAAATAAATCGGCTATTATTAGTTCAGATATGTCAAGCATCATAACTGGTATGCCCCCAAAATATATTTTTTCAGGTAGTTTCATAGCTATAACTTTGTCTTTTATTACTTTAGATATTTCTTGTTGGTTTATTTCAGGTTGTAGTGTAAACATAATAATAGCAGTTGTCCCATCTTCCGAAACAATTGAACCTTTATACATATCTTTTTCATTAATACGTTGTTTTAAGTCGTCAATTTCTTCTTTTGTTTCAGGTAAATTATATTCGTCGATAAGGTTTGTAATTTCAATTCCTGATGAATCACTTTGTATATAAAGTATATCAGTTAAACTATTAACACTTATAACACCATTAGTAACTTTAATGCTATCAGTTATTTGTTTTATGTGCTTAATAACTTCGGGATCATAAATATTAGAAGCCTCGACCACAATCATTCCTATATTATTACCTCTAAATTTTTCACCTATATATTTGTATAATATTGCTGTATGGTCATTAGGGGGTAAAGATTTTACAAAATCAGAATTGATTTTAATACTTCTAATTTGATAACCTAAAAATAATGTTATTAATATAGTTAATACTACAATAGCACTTCTATACTTTATAATTGTGTAAGCTAATTTTTCCATAATATTGTTATATAATTTGAATAATTATGTTTTTTAGTCAATTAAAAAAAATAAAAAAAAATTGAACGAAATAGTTTTTTAGTCAAAAAAAAATAAAAAAAAATTATTTTTTGGTGGTTGCAGTTTTTAAACCTTGTATTATGAAATTTATAAGCTCATCTATTGTATCTTTAAATTCTTCATATTTATCTTGTAAATATAAAGGGACTTCTATACTATTTAATATAAACAGTATAAGATTAACGCTTCTATTTATATTTGATATATTTGCATTAGCTTCTTCCTTACTTTTTTGTATAATAAATTTTAATTGTTTTTTTTCAAAATTTGCAAAATCTTCTCTGACATCTTTAACAAAATCATACTTTTCAAAAAAATCGGCTCTTAAAGTTTCTTGATAATTATATGCTCTATTAAGTAGCTTAAAACGTACTAGAAGGTATTGTTGGATCATATCAAAAGCATCTATATTAGATTGAGTAATATTTTTTAATTCTTGTTTAATGTTATTTAGTTCATATTTAAGTACCTCATTAAATAAAGTTTCTTTATTTTTGAAATAATAATATAATAAGCTTTTAGCTTTATGCATATGCCGTGCAATCTCATCCATGGTAGTTTTATGATAGCCATATTTTGAGAAATATTTCTTAGCAAC
>DAOTOD010000065.1:0-6740 GCA_035451165.1 Bacteroidales bacterium | reverse complement strand
TAGATACAGCATGTTTAAAAACAGCTTGCCCTTCTTGGTAAATATAATGTTCTCTTGCGTCAACAGTTTCGTGAGATGCTGGTTTTAATGAGCCTCCAGCTTTTTGATGTAAATGTATTCGTCCTGATCCATCGGTATGTAGTATAGAATCTATAATTCCAATTTCTTCATTGTACGAAGGTTCCAAAAGTACGGCTCCAGCTCCATCTCCAAAAATAGGGCTTACATTTCTATTAGTATAATCTACAATAGAAGACATTTTTTCAGCACCTACTATAATAACTTTTTTACATTGGCCTGTTTCTATAAATTTTGAACCAGTTATTAAAGCAAAAAGGAATCCACTACATCCTGCTGCAAGGTCAAAGCTAAAAGCATTAGTTATACCGACTTTATCACTTATAATATTTGCAGTTGCTGGGAATTGCATGTCAGGAGTTACAGTTGCACATATAATTAAATCTATTTCTGTTGGAGAGGTAGAAGTTTTATTAAGTAGTTTTTTTATAGCTTCTGCACCTAGATCGGAAGTTGCTTTACCTTCTTCTTTTAGAATTCGTCGTTCTTTAATACCTATTCTTTCCATTATCCATTCATCAGAAGTATCAACCATTTTAGAAAGTTCATCATTAGTGAGTATATATTCAGGTAAGTAAGCTTCGACACCAGTAATTGCGGCTAATATTTTTTTCATTATTGATAGAATTTAATTATTAACAAAGTTTATATTATTTTTAATAGCTGTAGCTAATTTTTCACTTAATCTTGCTTTATGTATATCGATAGCTTGGAATATCATAGTTTTAATAGTTTTAGGATTAGAGATACCGTGTCCTACAATTACAGTTGATTTTATGCCTAAGACGGGCGAACCACCATGTCGTTCATAATTAAATTGTTCAAAATATGAGTTAATTAATTTATGTTTAACGAGCATATGATAAAAGCCTTCAGTTTGTTTAAGTATTATATTCCCTATAAATCCATCACATACCATTACATCTGCTTTCCCCGTAAAAAGATCCCAGCCTTCTATATTTCCAATGAAGTTGATATTTTTAGTGTCTTTAAGTAATTGATATGTTGTTTGAGTTAGTATATTTCCTTTAGCTGGTTCTTCGCCTATATTAATAAGGCCGACTTTAGGGTTATTAATTTTTAAGATTATATTTGCATATACAGAGCCTAATATAGCGAATTGTACTAGATTTTCTGGCTTACAGTCAATATTAGCCCCGACGTCTAGAATTATACCAAATTTACCGTTTTCATAAGGTACATGAGCTAATATTGGGGGCCTTGATAATCCTTCAATTAATGAAGAGCTATATATTGCACCTACTAACATAGCTCCTGAGTTTCCTGCACTTATAAAAGCGTCTATTTTTTCTTCTTTTATAAGAGAAAAGCCTTTTACGATAGATGATTCGGGTTTTTGAGTAAATACTTTAGTTGGTGCTTCTCCCATGGCCACAGTATCTGGAGCATGGACAATTTCGAAGGAGTTATGAGAGAAATTATTATCACGTAATTTTTGTTTAATAATATTTTCTGGGCCTATTAAAACAAGTGACACATCAGAAGGCATATCATTATAAGCTAATACAATGCCTTCAATAACAGCATCAGGCGCAAAATCGCCTCCCATTATATCAATTCCTACTTTCATTTATTATACCGGTGTTTAAAAAAAGTAAAAAATCCGGATTATAATCATACAGCAGTAGTTTTTTCGATAGCAGGTTTACCTTTATAATAACCGCATTCATTACAAACCCTATGAAACAAAACAGGAGCTCCACAATTAGAACACTTTATAATTGTAGGAATTTTTGCTTTGTAATGCGTTCTTCTTTTTTTAGAACGCTCTTTTGAGTGTCTTCGTTTAGGATGTGCCATATAACAAATTAATTTAACAATTCTTTTAATTTATTCCATCTTATATCTATTGCTTTTTCTTCAGAATGTGCTTTTAATATTTTGAGTACTTCAGGGTTACATAGAGAATGCCCGTTAGAATCATCAGGGTGTACTCTACGTAAAGGTACCAAAAGAGTAATAAATTCTAGGATAAAAGGAGATAAGTCAATTAAGTTTTTTTGTTCGGGAATAGTTATTATTTCATCAGTTATTTCTTCGTATGTATCGCTAAATTTAAATATAAGATTTTTGGTACCGTTTATTTCAATAATTAAATCATCTAAGCATCGGTCACAGGGTAAGCAAATAGTTCCATGTATATTACATGTATATTAAAACTAAAAGTTAGCATTGTAGGGCATTTTTGTAAAACAACTTGTACGTTTACTTTACCTTGTCGTATTTCGGAGTACTCAAAAATTTCAAAGAACGTATTATCTATTTCAAAATTCCATACATGAGGTCCATTTTTAAGGCCTAAATATTCTATTTCATATTCTTTTAAGTTTTTCAAAGTAAAATACTTTAAAAATAAGGTGCAAAATTATTATTTTTTTTAATGACAAACAAATATTTATTAAAAAGCTTTATTAATTTATTTAAAAGCTTTTTCTGGTAAGCCATCTCCTTGTAAACTTAGTCGTATAAAATATTCAGGTATTGTTTTATTACAAATTTTATCAACATACAGTTTAGCTAAGTATTGTGCTAACATAAAACCTTGTCCTCTTAATCCTAAGAATAAGCCTAATTCAGTATCTATAATCATTCGGGGTTCTACGTAATAGCCTGCCCAAACAGCTTGAAATCCAACAGATGAAAGTAAAGGTATCCATGTTACAAATACTTCAGAAATGATTTCTAAAAAATCTTTAGAATTAATTTTAATATTTTTAGAAGTTTCAATATTTTCATTAAGAGGAGAAGCGCAGCCTATAATTTGTCCTGTTTCGGCTAATTGTTGGCCATAAACAGCAGAAAAGCCTTTATATTGCCGTCTATCAATAAGCATATCGAGTGGATTACCATTTAATCCAAGCATAGGTAGTCGTCGCGTTATAAAAGCTTGGTGTTTTACGCAATATAAACCTGTATCAATGTTAAGTTGCCGAGCAAATTGTTCTCCATTAGGGCCGAGAGCATTTATAAAATAAGGTGTTTCATATTCTATGAATTCATTATTATGAGTTTTAACAGTAGCTTTATATACATTATTTTCTTTAGATACTTCTATAAGTTGACAATCTTCGTTTATAAAGCCTCCATGTGCTATCCCTATTCGTCTTATTAGGTCAATTACTTTGCCGGGGGTTGCTTGCCAGCAATCTTTTGTGATTAAGGCTGATATATATAATTTTGATAAATTAGAATTGATAAAAGAGGATATTTCTTTTTTGAATTGATTAGGAGATACTAGATAAGCATTAGACCATTTAATTGATTCTTCAAGTGTTATATGAACATTTTCATTATGTGCGAAATTAACATACCGAGTTTGTTTAAAATCTATGTTAGCTTTTTCTTGCAATTCTTTAAAGATGGCTAAATTTTGTTTTGCTATTTCGGCTATTTCAGGTATACTAAAAGCAGGTCTACCTCCAGCTATATTACGCCATGATGAGCCTCTGTCGAAGTTTATTAAAACAGGTTTCATCTTTGCTTCGGCAAGGTATCTAAATAAGGCACTACCTCCTATACCTCCTCCAGCAACGAGAGAAGCTACTTTTTCGTTTTTCAGTTTTTTATTATATATAATAATGTGATCTTTTGTTTCTTTAGGGAAAACATCTCCTATTACTATTTGATTAGCTAAAGGAGCTCTTGGCGTTGGTTCGCCTACTATATTAATACCATGCTCACCAATAGTTGTTTTAAGTCTTTTAATACAACGTTTGCCTCTGCATGCGCCCATGCCTAGTCGAGTAGTATGTTTTATTTCGTCTATTGATATGAATTGTCTATCGCCTATAGTATTTAATATTTCATCATAAGTTACGTCGTCGCAATGGCAAATATATTTTGTTTCTTTGCTTATGAAAGAAGTTGGAATTAATTGTAATGGTTTGGGATATTCTGATTTTACAATAAAACCTCTTATTAATCTTAATTTTTTACCTTTTATATTGAATACTTTTATTCTAGCTATATTAGTTTTATTAGGTTTTTTAAGTATTTTTTCTATTTCTCCTTCTGCTACTATTTTACCATTATTGTTTACTAAATAAACCTCTAATTTTTCAGCAACTTCATATTCAAGTGGTAAAAATACGGTATTATTTTTTTCATTATATCCGAATATAGCTAATCCTGGGCATTGATAAACGCATTCCATACAGCCGATGCATTTATCAAAATTTATGTAAGGTATAGTACTAGTAGAACTTTTAGTTATAGCATTGTGTGGGCAAGCAAATTCACATGGGTTACAAGCAAATCCATATAAGCAATCGATAATCACATAAGGTTTTTGCTTAGCTCTTTCATCAGATGGTTCAAATACATTGTCTCTTATTTTAATAGGGTGTTGTTGAGAATCAATATATTCTTTAGAAATAGTTAAGTAATTATTATAATCGAATTTATAATTTAATTCTTGAAGCACTTCATAAGCGACTTGTTTGCCTTTTAAAACAGCGCTTGTGCCTTCACCTATTCTAAGGGCATCACCAGCTGCAAAACAACGCCTTCCGAAGATTTCGTTACCTTTTATAATAAGTTGGTCGTCAGGGACTAACCCTGTACAAATATTTATTGCATCTATGCCTGTAAGTATTTTTTCAGTACCTTTAATTGCTTTAAAATTTTCACATTGAGCAATTATAGCACCTGTTATTCCTGTATTATTATCATTAGGTATAGCTTTAAGCAGTATATGAGAAGTCAGTATAGGTATGCCGAGTCGTCGTACACGATTAGCTTGTACAGGAAAGCCTCCTTCAAAAGGCTGTGCTTCTATAATTGCTTTTACATTAGCTCCTGCTTGTATAAGCTGGTAAGATGTTAGATAGCCTATATTCCCAGCACCTACTGTTAAAATATTTTTTCCCAAAAGAGTTTGTTCAATGTTCATCATTTTTTGAATCACTGCAGCAGTATAAACTCCGGGTAAATCGTCATTTTCAAATACTGGTATAAAAGGTACAGCACCAGTAGCAACTATAAGTATTTCAGCATCAACGTAGTAAATTTCTTCGGTATTAATATTTTTAATGGCTAGTCGTTTTCCTTCTAGTATATCCCAAACGGTTGAATTAAGAAAAATCCCGTCTGTGTTATTTCCTGCTAGTGTTTGGGCTATTTCGAAGCCTCTCATACCACCAAATTTTTTTTCTTTTTCGAAAAAGAAAAATTGGTGTGTTTGCATTAAAAATTGTCCACCTATTTTACTATTATTATCTATAACTATATTATTAATATTATATTCATTTAATATTTCGCGGGCAGCTAATCCGGCAGGGCCAGCGCCTATAATAGCTACTGTAGTTTTATATATTTTAACAGGGTTATTGTTTTTTAATATAGTTATTGGTGGAATATAATCTTTATGAAGTTCTTTAACTTCTTTGACATTATCAATTAGTGTAATGCATATTCTTTTTATTTGTCCATCTACAAGCATTTCACAAGCTCCACATTTTCCTATACCACATTCTAAACTTCTTTCTCTATTTTTTAGACTATGGCTATGGACAGGATATCCTGC
Organism: Bacteroidales bacterium; assembly: GCA_035451165.1. Taxonomy (GTDB): domain Bacteria; phylum Bacteroidota; class Bacteroidia; order Bacteroidales; family JAKIYJ01; genus JAKIYJ01. The sequence continues at coordinate 1,117 of DAOTOD010000065.1, read as the reverse complement.
TTGATGTAGAGCGGATGCAATAGTAAACCCTTTGTAGCCGGTTATTTTTTTACCATTATATAAAAAAGAATGTTGTTCATTAGGTTTTATATCAATAATAGGGTGTTTATTTATTTTTCCCATATCTACAATAAAGAATTTAATTAGTATATTAAATAATTATTTTCTTGAGTTTATAAGTATATTAAGGATTTTTACAGCAGCTTCAGATAATACTGTTCCTGGTCCGAATATAGCAGCTACGCCATGTTTATATAAGAATTCATAGTCTTGAGGGGGGATAACACCTCCGACAATGACTAATATATCTTCACGTCCTAATTTTTTAAGTTCTTCTATTACTTGAGGTACAAGAGTTTTATGACCAGCGGCTAAGCTGGAGATACCAAGTATGTGTACATCATTTTCGACAGCTTGTCGGGCTACTTCGTTTGGAGTTTGGAACAAAGGGCCTATATCAACATCGAAGCCCATATCAGCATAAGCTGTTGATACTACTTTAGCACCTCTGTCATGTCCATCTTGTCCCATTTTAGCTACCATAATACGGGGGCGTCGTCCTTCCATTTCGGCAAACATATCAGATAGTTTGCGAGCTTCTTCAAAACTTTTATCTCCAGTTATTTCCATAGAATAAATACCTTTAATTGATTGAATATTAGCTTTGTACCTTCCAAATACTTTTTCACATGCGAGCGAAATTTCTCCTAATGTAGCTCTTTTTCTTGCTGCTATTATAGCTAGTTCTAATAAATTACCAGAGCCTGTTTTACAAGCTTCTGTTATATCATTTAAAGCTTTTTCGACTTCTTCTTGATTTCTTTCAGCTTTGAGCTTTTTAAGTCTTGCTATTTGATTTTCGCGTACAGCAGTGTTATCAACTTCGAGAATATCAATAGGTTCTTCTTTTTCTAATTTGTATTTGTTAACACCTACTATTATGTCTTTTTGTGAGTCTATTCTAGCTTGTTTTCGAGCAGAGGCTTCTTCGATACGCATTTTAGGTATACCTGTTTCTATAGCCTTAGCCATACCTCCTAATTTTTCTACTTCTTGAATATGTTGCCATGCTTTGTGAACGATTTCATGGGTTAGTCTTTCTACATAATAAGATCCG
>DAOTOD010000064.1:0-6750 GCA_035451165.1 Bacteroidales bacterium | reverse complement strand
ATCTGTTACTGTCCTATTAATACTTCTATTTTGGCTAAGTAAATCATACACTGATAGTTTTGCTTCTAACAACTTAGATTTCAAAAGTTTATAGCCTATATATGCATTCCACAAAATATAATTCTGATTGTAAGTATCTGATAATCCAGAATATGTAATTTGATTAATGTCAGTATTTAATACAAACCTATGAAGTATTATAAAATTAGCGTTAAAGGTTATATTGTGATTATAATAAGTATTATTCGACTTATTGTCGATACTACTAATAACTGAATTCATACTAGCATTGTATGACAAACCAAAATCAATATTTTGATTAATGTTACTACTTAAATAGAAACCTCCATTTACAACATTATTATCTGAATAATTTAAGCTTTTATTAAGCAAAGCAGGTGTATGTGAATACATATAACCTAAATTAAGATTTAAATTACTTTTAATCTTTTTTAACGGCAAACTATATACACTAAAAGTCCTTACACTATAATAATTGTCAACATTAATAGGAATAATAAACTGACTTCCTTTGCTGATATTATAACCTTGAATTATAGTATCATTAGTTAATAAATATGTTGAATTACTTATATAATTATTCGTTTTATTCAACATACAAAATAAGAAAAAATTCTTAGCTTTATCGGGATTAGCTAAAGCTAATCTCATAATAATAATATTTTCGTAAGTAGGCCGTAAATCCATATTACCAGCTTTAATAATGAGTGGGTTAGATATATCAATAACATTTTGAAGTTGTTCAATACTAGGTATTCTAATCCGTGTACGCAGTCTTACATTTAAATTATTAATCTTGCTAAATTTATAATTTAATGTTGCCGAAGGTAAAATATTATTATACAATTTTGTTATTTCAGAAGTAAAAGGAAAGTTTTGTTTACCTTTTAATTCATATTGCTGTACATCGGCTTGTGCTAAAAAGTCTATATTTTCTGTGTTGAATCTTAAACCAACACCTCCTCTTTGTACATTATAAACATTATTATACTTATTAGATAATATAGTATCAATAATATTAGAATTATAAGTTTCTTTATTCGAATAACTTTTTGTTTGTGAAGGTTCATAAGAGAATTGTATTTTAATAAGCTTGCTTATAGGCTCTACATAAGAAATATCAACATCCCATCCTACTGTATTACTATTCAAGTCATAATTTTGATTTATTGAATCATAAAAAATAATAGTATCATTATATAAGGTTGATGACAAGTTATAGCCATCGCTATTACGAGTATTTTTTTGATTATTTAAATCAAACGATATACTACGTCCTTTTGAATTAAACTTATGCATATATAATATATCATTTTGTATATTATATCCTAAATTATTGTTATTATTGCTTGTATTAGTACTACTTAATAAAATTTTTTCATCATGTAATTTATTAGAGCTATTAATAAAACTATTATCTTTATTTTGCTGGATAGTAATACGTGGTGTTAAGATAACTGTATTAAAAGAATCAATAACATATTCAAATCTTAAATTCATTCTATGATTTAAGTTATCAGTATTTGAATTTTTATTTTGTTCGTAAGTTAATTTATTTTCTGTATAGTAATTCCTTATGCTACCTGAATTGTTAGTATTATTAGTTTTATTAAAAAAATAACTTCCTCTGACAGAAATCCTACTTCCCCAATTATCTATATAATTGATACCTAAGGCATTAGTTGTGGTATTACCTAATTGATTACCTGAAAAAAAAGTAGCAGCTGCTCCCCCGCCCCTACCAAATGATGGACCTCCTGCCCTACCACCACCTTGCCCTCCCATTAAACTCATTATATCTGATATATTAAAATTCTGTTGATTAATATTATTAATCATGCCAAGTATAGTAATACGTTTATCACCATCAAAATGATTTAATATTAAACCTGCATTATATTTGTCATCAGTACCATACCCAGCATAAGCTCTACCAAATTGTCCAATTCTTTTATCACTTTTAGTAATAATATTAAGTGTTTTTAATTCATCCCCTTCATTAAAACCTGTAAATTGTGATTGATCACTTGATTTATCAAAAATTTGAACTTTATCAACTACATCAGCGGGAAGATTTTTTAATGTTGCTGAGGGGTCATCACCAAAAAAATCTTTACCATCAACAAGTATTTTTTTAACCTCTTCGCCATGTACTTTTATCGTCGAACCATCAGAAGTAATACCAGGCATTTTTTTTAACTAAATCTTCTGCGGTAGCATCAGGATTTGTCTTATAAGCATTAGCATTTATCTCTGTAGTATCACCTTTTTGCTCTACTCTTACCTGATTTGTTTCAACAGTTATTTCTTTTAAAAGAACTATATCTTCTACAAGTTTAATAGGAGGAATAATTATATCTGTATTTTTTACTTTTATAATTTGTTCTTGCATTTTATAACCTAAAAAAGATACTTGCAACTTATAATTCCCTGATAAAACATTATTAAACTTAAAATTACCATCTTTATCTGTAACAACTCCTATTATTTTGTTGGTGTCTAATGTGTTTTTTAACATTACAGCTGCACCAGGAATAGGAACTTCAGTTTTACTATCAATGATAATACCTCTTATTGAAACATTTTGCCCATATACAAAAATACCTGTCAAATACAATATATTGTAAATCAGAATTTCCCAATTAAAATAAAATATTTTCCCCATTGATTTATATATTTGTTTATCACCTTTTTTAACTATTATTCTTTTTTTTTATTATAGTAGCAAATGTAATATTTTTATTTTTTAATTAAATTAATTAATATAAAAAGTATGCTTATTTATAAATAATTACTAAAAATGTTTAAATTAAATTTATATTCAAAAAATTATTACTTTTGTTAATAAACCATTAAAAAAATTATAATATATGAAAAAATTGACCTTTATCTTGATATTAGTAACATCATTATGTTTAAAAATTAATTTTTTATTCTCACAAAATATACCAAGCATTATCATTAATGGTAATGTAGTTCCTGCTAATGACGATCTTAAGTTGCCCTTCTGGTTAAATGAAGGTAATAATTTAGCTATTGACCAATATGTAAAATATATATCTGCAATTGAATATAAAATCATAAATAATTCTGTTTTAGAATTTAGCCAAGTTAAATTAATAACTACTTCTGAAACTGTACCTGCAGGTTATACTTGGAAAATAGAATCTATAATTAAAACATTCGAGGCTGTGTCTAACAATAACCCTATTCCAACAATGATAAGTAATGAATCTTCAACAGATATGACTTATGCAAACGCAGTTACATATTGTCGTAATCTTACTGAACAAGGTTATTCTGACTGGAGAATGCCAAATCTTGAAGAAATGAAATTATTTATTGGATATAGTAATTCTAATAAACAATTATGGACATCAACTTTATATAAGCAAGATTTCTTTGTTAACAATTATGCTTATATGACTATAAGATTAGATAGTGGTATAATCTATAATGGGGGTATTGACACTAGAATTTTACTCGCAATACCTGCAAGTGGAACTTATAATAGTACTTCATGGACTACAGTAGCTTCTTTTGGAGGAACAGGCAAAGCATTAATCTTAAACAGATTTAAAATGTGGGGCTATACAGGAAGCTATGGAACTACAAGATTCATTATAAATTATAACGATGGTACTAGTTATACTTCAAACGAATATACTAACTCAACTGCCCCATATTTATTAGAAGATATGACTTTTACAGGTCAAACTTATCCTATTACTAAATACATTTCTCGAATTGATTTACAAGGGAAATGTAGCAGTGCTTCTTATACTGTTAATGGAATGATAAGCGGATATGAAGTCACCACAGGGCACACTGCAGCAACAAAATTTTATACCCGCTGTGTTAGATAAACAATGTATATTAAAAGTTTCTTTTTTTGTGATTATTTTGAGTAACAATATTAATTTTTAACATAATCTGTAAATAAAATTAAATTATTTATTATATTTTACTATAAAAAATTAATAAATGTATTTATTTGATTATACATAAATATTATTTTTTATAAGTTTAATATATTTAAAATGATTTTTAATGTAATATTTTAAGGGAAATTATCTTTTAATGATAATTTTTTTGCTTATAGAATAATATAAATTATTTATAATTTTAATGAAATAAACGCCTTCTTTTAATGATTGTATATCAATAATATTTTTATCATTATTTTTAATAATTCCCTTTTGTAATTCACGACCAACCATATCATAAATACAATACTTCCACGTAAGTTGATTATTTGATGGTAAAATTATATTTAAGTAACTGCTAGCAGGATTAGGATAAATATATATATTATTTATTGATGTATGTTCATTTATGTTAGTAATACTAATAGTTTTAGTTATAGAATCTTCTCCACAAGCATTTGTAACTTTAAGCTTTACATTATAATTACCTGGCTGAGTATATTGATGTACAGGATTTTGCAAATTACTGTAGCTACCATCTCCAAAATCCCAAAATCTATTATTAGCTCCAGTGGATAAATCAACGAAATAAACATCAAAAGACGATTCATTATAATTAAAATCTGCTATGGGTTCTGAATAATTTATATATCCATTAACGCTTACTCTAGGACTTATACATGGTGGTTTTTTTATTTCCCAATCGTAAAAGTAAAAATAATATTTTGTAGGATTATAAATACTACTACTACTTACTATAGATAATATACCGGGCAACGTATAAGGATAACTAACCCCACTACTATTAACATATAAATTAGCTCCCGGAGGGCCAGCTAATTTTAAATTATTTGCAACAGGTAAATTAAAATTCAAATAAATTCGACTCTCTCCTTGAGGAATATTAACATCTTTAGTTTCTATTATATTACCGTAAGCATCTAATAAATATATGCTTCTAATCCCTGAACTACCTGAATATACCTTAACGGAAACTAATTCTACATTTTTATAACATTGAAACAATAAATAATCTTGACTGAAAGACGAATAAAAATTACCATTGCCTGTATTATCATGTTTACCAACATAAAGTGGTAGTGATTCTATAACATCTTCAACATAATATGTAACAGTTGTATCTATTAATCCCGTTACATAAGTATTACCTACATTAAAAGCCAGTGTATCATCTATATTGTAATACCAATTTAAAGTGCCATTACCTGAAGCTCCAAGAGTTAAAACTGAAGGCCCGCAATTTTCATCATTTGTAACTATAGGAGCAGCAGGCATATTTACATTAATATAATTTTGTTTAACTATTGAATCTTTATATCCACAACTCGTGATAACTATAAGCTTTACATCAAAAATACCATTAATATTATACTTATGAAGAGGTGATTTTTGAGTTGAAGTAGTTCCATCTCCAAAATCCCACTTATAAATAGTACCCTCTGAAGGAGCTACAGAAGTATTTACAAAATTTATCATCCCTGTACAACTAACTAATGTATCAGCTACAAAATCGGCAACGGGTTGAGATTGTTGTAAAACAATATTTTGCTCTTTAATTGAATAATTATTTATATTAACATTTTGAATAACAGTAGGCTCATATCCTATAGCTGTATATATAACATCATAATTGCCTTGATAAAGAGGCCTATAATATTGTCCCGACGGTAAATAAGAATAAACATTTGAATTATCTTTATCGTGCGAATTGATAAAAACATTAGCTTTAACACCTGCACCCGTACATGCATCAGTAATTTTACCCCTTAGTCCATAATTAACTTGTTTCAAATAATTAATCATCGAACGATAATTATAATTCCAATAAGAGTTTAATTGACTGGTAGGAGGTATTTTATCTGATGATATTTCAATTGTAGCTTCTCTACATTGTTTAAAATAATTCATATAATCTTGACGGCCTCCTGTTATAGAATACCATGAGTAACCATTAGTAATTCCATTATTTTGATCAGTAAAATATCCACTAGAAGCATATTTATGAATAGTATCAGCATATTCTCTTGCAACTAACTGCCACCAATTATCATCTGCGTGAAGTTGTGGCCATACATCCCAAGGATAATTAAAAACTTCTGCTCCCCCATGAAAATTAGCAGATATTACAAAGTGCCTACTATCTGCAAAATTCATAAAAGCTTTTGTCTCTGGCTGCCACGACATATAATCGGGATGTGGGCCATTAGCTGCATCAGGGTAATTACGATTTAAATCAACCCCATTAGCATTATATCTAGTAGCCCCAGATACTGTATTATTACCACCAGCATAAGTACCATCAGGATTAGCTAACGGATTTATCCATATCTCTGTATTATCTATAATATTTTTAATATCTGTATCCAAACCATAATTACTTAACAAATAATCAATCAAACGGAGAGTTAATACGTAGCCTGTCAATTCATCACCATGTATTGAAGAAGTATAAAAAAATTCAGGCTCATCTTCATCTAAATTAACATTATCAGATATTTTAACAGCAAGTAATAAACGTCCACTTGGCAATGTATCAATACAATATAAACTGCAAATATTAGGATAATCTATAGCAAACTGCTTCATCATATTTTCGTATGCTTGATAGGTAGGATAAAAATCCCAATTTTGTTTATCTTCCTTAGTAATTTTAGAAATCATATTTACTTTTACTAAAGAAGAAGGCGCAGAAAGTATTGTATAATCATATTCATATTCTAAAAACCTTGTAAATTCAAATTTATTAGCATAAGCATAAACAATATCTCCTCTTACATTATCT
>DAOTOD010000063.1:2864-6758 GCA_035451165.1 Bacteroidales bacterium | reverse complement strand
CCTTTTACATATTATGGTGCACCTGACGCTGAAAATATAATAATAGCAATGGGTTCTGTTACTGAAACCATTAAAGAAACAGTTGATTACCTTAATAGCCAAGGAGGTAAAACAGGAATTATTACAGTACATCTTTATCGCCCATTCTCTGCTAAATATTTCTTTAAAGTATTCCCTCAAACAGTTAAAAGAATAGCTGTATTAGACCGTACTAAAGAACCCGGCGCCAATGGCGAACCCTTATATATAGATGTTAAAGAATTGTTTTATGATAGAGAATTTAAACCTTTGATCATTGGTGGACGTTATGGGCTTAGTTCTAAAGATACTACCCCTGCTCATATTGTAGCTGTATTTGAAAACCTTACTAAAGATGAACCATTAAACCGTTTTACAATTTCTATTGTTGATGATGTAACTCATAAATCTTTGCCTATACTTCCCGAAATAGACCTTGCTCCCAAAGGAACTTTTGCAGCTAAATTTTATGGTATAGGCTCTGATGGTACTGTAGGAGCTAATAAAAATTCAATTAAAATTATTGGAGATACCACCAATAAATATTGCCAAGCTTATTTTGCTTATGATTCTAAAAAATCAGGTGGTGTTACTGTTTCTCATTTGAGATTTGGGGATACTCCTATTCGATCTCCTTATCTTGTTAATACTGCAGATTTTATAGCTTGCCATGTCCCAGCTTATATTGATAAATACGATATGTTGAAAGGTTTAAAAAAAGGAGGTGTTTTCTTGCTAAATAGTATTTGGGATGTAGAAGAAACAAAAAAACGCCTTCCAAATCATATGAAAAAATATTTAGCAGATAATGATATTAATTTTTATATCATTAATGCGACAAAAATAGCCGAAGAAATTGGTTTAGGTAATAGAACAAATACTATCACTCAATCAACTTTCTTTAAATTAGCTAATGTTATACCATATGAAATAGCTGTTGAACAAATGAAAAAAGCTATACTTAAAACTTATGGTAATAAAGGAGAAGATATAGTGAAAATGAACTACGCTGCTGTTGACCGCGGTGGAGAAGTGATAAAAGTCGAAATACCTGCTGAATGGAAAAATATTGAATTAAAGGACGAAACTACTAAATATAAAGATGTACCTGATTTTATTAAAAATGTTGTAGAACCTATTAATGCAATGAAAGGAGATCTTTTACCTGTTAGTACTTTTATAGGTAGAGAAGATGGTACTTTCCCTGCTGGAACTACTGAATATGAAAAAAGAGGGATAGCTATTCATGTCCCTGAATGGCAACCCGATAGTTGTACACAATGTAATCAATGCTCTTATATTTGCCCACATGCTGCTATAAGACCATTTATTTTAACAGAAGAAGAATTAACCTCAGCTCCTATGCCTATTCAAGTAGTAAAGGGATTAGGTGGTATAAAAGACTATTATTTCCGTATTCAAGTTAGTGTGCTTGATTGTACTGGCTGTGGTAATTGTGTTAATATATGCCCTGCTCCTGTTAAAGCTTTAATACTAAAACCTCTGGATGATCAAATGGTAGAAGTTGATAAATGGAACTACCTTAATAAAAAAGTAGGTTATAAAGATAATATATTACCTAAAAATAAAACTGTTAAAAATAGTCAGTTCGCTCAACCTTTATTTGAATTTTCAGGAGCTTGCTCTGGTTGTGGCGAAACACCATATATTAAGATTATTACTCAACTTTATGGTGAAAGAATGATTATAGCTAATGCTACAGGTTGCTCTTCTATTTATGGTGGCTCTGCTCCATCAACTCCTTATAGAGCTAATTATAAATCAGGGAAGGGGCCAGCTTGGGCTAATTCACTTTTTGAAGATAATGCAGAATATGGCTTTGGAATAGCTACTGGAATAAAGAAAATACGTGAACGGATAGCTTTTATTATGAAACAAGAAATAGACAAAGTATCTGCTGACTTGAGCAATGCTTTTAAGGAATGGATTGAAATGATGAATGATGCTGAAAAATCCGAAATAATTACTAATAAAATGATACCACTTCTAGAAAAAGAAAATAATCCGATAGCTAAACAAATTCTTGAACTAAAACAGTATCTTATCAAAAAATCAATTTGGATATTTGGTGGCGATGGTTGGGCCTATGATATAGGTTATGGTGGATTAGATCATGTTATTGCATCAGGAGAAGATGTAAATATATTAGTATTAGATACCGAAGTGTATTCAAATACAGGAGGACAAGCATCTAAATCGACACCTATAGGTGCAGTTGCTAAATTTGCTGCGGCAGGCAAACAAATACGTAAAAAAGATTTAGGAATGATGGCAATAAGCTATGGTTATGTTTATGTTGCACAAGTAGCTATGGGAGCAAGCCATTCTCAATTGTTTAAAGCTATTACTGAAGCTGAAGCTTATCCAGGGCCATCATTAATAATAGCTTATGCTCCTTGTATTAATCATGGTATAAAGACAGGAATGGGTACTACTCAGGAAGAAATGAAAAAAGCTGTTGAAGTTGGATATTGGCATTTATACAGATATAATCCTTTATTAGAAAAAGAAGGCAAAAATCCTTTTATACTTGATTCTAAAGAACCAGAATGGAATAAATTCCAAGATTTTCTATTGAATGAAGTAAGATATACTTCTTTAAAAAAATCTTTTCCTAAAGAAGCTGCCGAATTATTTGCTGCTGCTGAAGAAAATGCTAAATGGCGTTATAATACTTATAAAAGACTTGCAAATAATTGTAATATAGAAACTATAAATAAATAGTATAATTTAAATGAAAGTAAGAATGAAAAAAATATTGGTTTTATTGATAACTTTTATCATTATAATTAATTCTTCTTGTAGTGATAAAAATAAAGTTGTAAATAATAATAATCCTTCAAAAATTTCTAATGATTACCTTATAATGTCGGTATTGTTTCATCAACAGGCGGCGGAATACAAAGCCTTATGTTATCAAGCTTTTAATATTGCTCGTATAATGATTGATAAAGATATTGCTGATAAAAACATTAAAGCTACTAAGAGAGCTATAATACTTGATATCGATGAGACAATACTTGATAATAGTCCATATGAAGCTAAATGTATTTTAGATACAATTGGTTATCCTAAAATGTGGGACGAATGGTGTAAGCTTGCAGTGGCTGAACCATTACCCGGTGCTGTAGATTTTTTAAATTATGTCGCCTCAAAAGGAATTGAAATTTTCTATATTTCTAATAGAAAAGAAAAACTTTTAAATGCTACTATTAAAAATCTTAAAGACAAGGGCTTCCCTATGGCCGATGAAAAGCACCTTTTATTTAGAAAAGATGATGAAAAAAATAATAGTAAAGAAAAGAGAAGAAATATTGTTGAACAAAATTATCATATAATACTTTATTTAGGAGATAACTTAGCTGATTTTTCTAAATTATATGATGATGTTGATTTATCAAGTAGAAATAAAATTACTGATAGCCTTTATGCAAAATTTGGACATAATTATATAATTTTGCCTAATTCAATGTATGGCGACTGGGAAATGGTTTTGTATAATAAAAATATTGATACAACAGCTTTATTAAAGTATAATAAAAGACGTAGTTTGTTAAAAAGTTTTTAAAAAAAAATTTTAATTTCTTATTTTTATTATTAACAAGAAAAGTATACTTATTATTAAATTTTAATTAAAACAAAGAATATGAGAAAAAATTTTATATTCTTTATTTTAATTTTAATAAATTGGGTGTTTGTGAACGCACAAACTGAAAGAATAAAACCTAAATTAATTTTTGATGATAACATATTAACACATAATATGTCGATTACTACCGATGGCCCCTTTTTATATACTTGTAATGGAGGCGTAGCTAGCAAGGGACAAATAAATAAATATACTTTAAGTGGTTA